>DASYCF010000090.1:0-1587 GCA_036500365.1 Byssovorax sp. | reverse complement strand
GCCGCCGCCGGCGCGCGTCGATCGCTCGACGACGCGCTCCAGATCGCGATGCGCGGCGGCGCGGTGTCGGGCGTGTTCGTGTCGTCGGTCAGCCTGCTCGGGCTCGCGGCCCTCTTCACCGCGGTGCTCGCGTACAAGGGTGCGTTCAGCGGCGAGCCCGCGGCGGCGCTTCAAATCGCGCCCTCCGCGCCGCTCATGATCGTCGGCTACGCGCTCGGGGGCGGCTTCGCGGCGCTCCTCGCGCAGCTCGGCGGCGGCGCGTTCGCGAAGGCGGCGGACGTCGGCGCCGACCTCGCCGCGCTCGACGCGGGCCTCGGCGACGACGCGACGCGGAACCCGGGCGTGGAGGCCGACCTCGCCGGCGACGCGCTCGGCGACGGCGCCGCCCGCGCGACCGCGCTGTTCGCGTCGTCGACCGCGGAGAACATCGGCGCGATGCTCGCGGGCGCGGCGCTCTTCAAGGCGAACGCCGGCGTGCCGAGCGCGCTCGCCGTGATGCTCTTTCCGCTCGTCGCGCGCGGCTTCGGCGTGGTCGCGACCACGTTCGGGGTCGTCGTCGTGCGCACCGACGATCGCGAGGACCCGCTCGCCGCCCTCGGCCGCGGCCTCTACGTCGCGGCGACGCTCCAGGCGGTCGGCATGGCGGGCGCGGCGAAGTGGCTGCTCGGCCCGCACTGGGTCGCGTTCTTCGCGGCGGGCCTCGTCGGCGTCGTCGCCGCGGCGGCGCTCTTTCCCATCACCGCGTACTTCGTGGAGGCGCGGCACCGGCCCGTTCGCGCCATCGCCGACGCGTCGCGCGCCGGCGTCACGCTGTCGCTCCTCGAAGGCCTCGCGACGGGCGGCGACGGCGCGGTCGTCGTGCTCGCGCTCGGCGCAGCGGCGACGATCGCGGCGTCGGTGATCGGCGCGCGCACGGGCCTCTCGGGCGGGGCGCTGTACGCGCTCGCGGTCGCGTCGATGGGCTTCCTCGGCACGTCCGGCTACATGCTCGCGCTCGACGCGTTCGGCCCCGCGCTCGACGGCGCGAGCGGCGTCGTCGAGGCGACGGTCGCGATCGATCGGCCCGACGTGCGCGGGCGCGCGGCCGTGCTCGACGCCGTCGGTAACACGGCGAAGGCGCTCTCGCGCGCGCACGCCACCGCCGCGGCGCTCATCACGTCGCTGCTCCTCGTGTCGGCGTACCTCGACGAAGTGCGGCGTCGAGCGCTCGCGCGCGGCCTCATCGGCGCCGGGGCGCTGCACGCGCGCCTCGACAGCCCGGAGGTCCTGATCGCCGCGCTCGCGGGGGCGCTCCTCGTGGTGTGGGTCGCCGCGCGCGTGATCTCGACGGTGGGCCGGGCCGCGCGCCGCGTGCTCGAGGAGGCGCGGCGTCAGCTCAGGCGAGGGGAGGGCCCGGCCGCCGGCCCGCGGGCGCGGCGTCCGTCCGGGGACCTCCCCGACGCGCCTCGCGGCGCCAGGGACGGCGCCCCCGACCCCGCCGCGTGCGTCGAGATCGCCTCGCGCGCGGCGCTCCGGTCGATCCTGGCGCCGGCGCTGGCCTCGGTCGCCGTGCCGGTCGTCGTCGGCATGGCCTTGCGCTTCGCGCGC
>DASYCF010000089.1:0-5177 GCA_036500365.1 Byssovorax sp. | reverse complement strand
TCCGCGCCCGGCTCGAGGCGCTCGGCGCCTTCGTCGGCGCCTTCGAAGAGATCGTCGCGGGCTTCGCCGGTCCTTCCGCCGAGAGGCGCGCGCGCGCCCGGACCGTTCGGATCGAGGAGGAGGAGCCGTGACGCGCGTCGTCCTCGTGTCGGGCAAAGGAGGCGTCGGCAAGACGACCGTCGCCGCGGCGACGGCGACGCTGGCCGCGGCGCAGGGGCAGCGCGCGCTCGTCCTCAGCCTCGATCGCGCGCACAACCTCGGCGACGTGCTGGGTGAGGCGCTCGGCCCCGATCCGGCGCGCGTCGCCGGCGGCTTCTGGGCCGTGGAGGCCGACCCGCAGGCCGAGCTCCGCCGAGCGTGGGACGCGCTCAGCGGCTACCTCGCGCGCCTGCTCGAGCACCTCGGCCTCGGCGGGGTCGAGGCGGACGAGGTGGCGATCTTCCCCGGCCTCGAGGAGCTGCTGTTGCTGTCGCGCCTCACCGAGCTCGTCGAGTCGAGCGACTACGACGTCGTCGTCGTCGACCTCGCGCCGACCGCGTCGAGCCTGCGGCTCCTCGGCTTCCCCGAGCTCATGGCGGGGGCGTTCGGCAAGCTCGTGCAGTGGGATCGCCGCGTCCTCCGCCTGCTTCGGCCCGCGATGAAGCGCGCGCTCAAGATGCCGGTCCCCGAGGACGACGCGTACGCCGCGCTCGACCTCTTGGCGGCGCGGCTCGCGCGGCTCAAGGCGCTGCTCACCGATCCGGCGCGCACCGTCGTCCGGCTCGTCTCCATCCCCGAGCGCGTCGTCGTCGAGGAGACGCGCTCCGCGTTCACGCTGCTCTCGCTGTTCGGCCTCTCGGTCGACGCCGTCGTCTTGAACCGCGTGCTGCCCGACGAGCTCGCGCGCGGTTACCTCGCCGCTTGGACGCGGATCCAGGCGCGGGAGAGGGCGCGCGCGGGCGAGCTCTTCGCCGACGTGCCGATCCTCGAGCTCCGGTTCCAGGCGACCGAGGTCAGCGGACACGCGGCGCTCACGCGCGTCGCCCACGAGATCTACGGCGACCGCGATCCGTCGCGGCCCTTTCGCGTCGAGCCGCCGCTCCGGCTTCGGCGCGAGCGCGGGCGCACGCGCATCGAGCTCCGCCTGCCGCACGCCGCCGCGGGGTCGGTCGATCTCAAGCAGCGCGGCGACGAGCTCATCCTCACGATCGGCGGGTGGCGCAGGCGGCTCGCGCTGCCCGCGTCGCTCCGCGGTCAAGCCGTGTCGAGCGCGAAGCTCGCGCACGGGATGCTCACCATCCAGCTCGACAAGGAGCCGACATGAACGCCCTCGCACGCCTCGATCACGCGGGGAAAATCTACGGCACGCTCGTGAAGACGCGCGCGCTCGAGCCGACCGACCTCGAGGTGCGCGCCGGCGAGCTGCTCGTCCTGCTCGGGCCGAGCGGCTCAGGCAAGACGACGATGCTGAACCTCCTCGGCGGGCTCGACAGGCCGAGCGAGGGGCACGTCGTCGTCGACGGGCAGACGCTCGACGCGCTCGATCGGCGCGGCCTCACCGCGTATCGCCGCGGGAGCGTCGGGTTCGTGTTCCAGTTCTTCAACCTGGTGCCGAGCCTGACCGCGCGCGAGAACGTGCTCGTCGCCGGCGAGATCGTCGGCGCGACCGCGGCCGACGCCGACGGCTGGCTCGCGAAGGTCGGCCTCCAAGGCCTCGGCGATCGATTCCCCCAGGAGCTCTCGGGCGGGCAGCAGCAGCGCGTCGCCGTCGCCCGCGCGCTCGCCAAGGCGCCGAGGCTGCTCCTCGCGGACGAGCCGACCGGCGCCCTCGATCACGACGCGGGCGCGAACGTCCTCGACCTCCTCGCGGGCGCGGCGCACGAAGCGAGCTGCGCGGTGGTGGTCGTCACCCACGACGAGAGCGCGTGTCGGCGGGCCGACCGCGTCGTGCGCCTCCGCGACGGGCGCGTCGTCTCGGACGAGGCGGCGCCGTGATGCTCCTCGCGCGAAAGTCGTGGAGGCAGCTCCGGCGCGAGCGCGGCCAGGCGCTCGCGGTGTTCGTCGTGATGGGCCTCGGGGTGATGCTGTTCGTCGGCTCGGCGGGCGCGTACCTCGATCTCCGCACGAGCTACGAGCACACGCGGCGCGCGCTCGCGCTCGCCGATGTGCACGTCGAAACGGCGCCGATCACGGACGCGGACGCCCGCGCGGTGTCGTCGCTCGCCGAGGTCGCCGACGCCGAGCCCCGCGCCGTCGCGTCCGTCGCCGCCGTCGTCGCCGACCGGCGCGCGGAGCTGCGGCTCTTGTCGCTCCCCGACGCCGGCGAGCCGAGGCTCGATCGCGTGCTCGTCCTCCGCGGCGCGCTCCCGCAAGGCGGCGAGGTGCTCCTCGAGAAGCACTTCGCGGAGCGGCACGCGCTCGACGCCGGCTCGATGCTCGAGGTGAGCGCGGGCGGAAAGGCCGAGCGCCTGCGCGTCTCGGGCGTCGCGATCGCGGCCGAGTACCTGTGGGTCGCGCGGAGCGACGCCGATCCGATGCCGAGCCCGGACGGCTTCGGCGTCGGCTGGATGCGCCGCGGGGCCCTCGCCGCGCTCGCGTCGGACGCGCTCGTCGCGCTCGCGTCGGACGCCCCGGAGGATCTGCGCGTCGCGGCGGACGCGACGCGATCGAACGAGCTCCTCGTGATGGCCGCGCCGGGCAAGCGCGTGGCCGACGCGAGCGCCGCGGTCGCGCGAGCACTCGGCGCGCACGAACGGCGCAGCGTCGACGCGGCGCACCTCACCGGCGTGCGGCTTCTTCAGATGGACGTCGACGGCTACGAGGGGATCGCGACGTTCTTCCCGCTCGTCTTCCTCGGCGTCGGCGCGTTCATCGTCGCGTCGATCCTGAGCCGCCTCGTCGACGCCGAGCGCGCCGTCATCGGCACGCTGCTGGCGATCGGCGTGCGCGCCTCGCGCGTCCTCGGGGCGTATGTCGGTCACGCGCTGCTGCTCGGCGGGCTCGGCGCGGTGGGCGGCGCGCTCGCGGGCTTCGCGGCGACGGGCCCGCTGACGCACGCGTACGCGGCCGAGCTCGGCATCCCGTTCGTCGTCGCTGCGCCGCGCTGGGGGCTCGCGGCGGCGGGCGTCGCGATGGGGCTCGTCGCCTCGGGGCTCGCCGGGCTGCTCCCCGCGTGGCGGGCCGCGCGGCTCACGCCCGCCGACGCGATGCGCCCGCCCGTGCCGCGCGCGGGCGCTGCGGCGCGGGCGCTCCGCGCGCTGCCCGGGAGCATGCTGGTCCGCATGGCGCTGCGGGGCGTCGTCGGTCGTCCGCTTCGGTCGCTCGGTACGGCGCTCGGCGTCGCCGCCGCGCTCGTCCTCGTCATGACGAGCGGCGCGCTGCTCGACTCGATGCGCGCGGTGGTCGACGGGGTGTTCCAGGACGCGCGCCGCTACGACGTCGCCGTCGACCTGGTCGCCCCGGCGCAGAAGGACGCGGCGCTCGATCGCGCGCGCCGCGTGCCCGGCGTCACGCAGGCCGAGGCGAGCCTGGTCCTGCCGGCGCACCTCATGGCGCATGGCGCGACGCAGGCGGTCGTCGCGCGCGGCGCCGATCCGGGCGCGTCGCTCGTGCGCTCGATCGACGTCGGCGGTCGCGTGGTCCTCCCCGCGGCGGACGGCATCGTCGTGACGCGCGCGATCGGCAGGTCGCTCGGCGTCGGGGTCGGCGACGACGTCGATTTCGAGGTGCGACCCGGCGGTCGGCGGACCCGCCTCCACGTCTCCGGCTTTGCGGACGCGACGCTCGGCGCGATCGTCACGCTGCGCCTCACGGATCTCGAGCGCGCGGCGGAGCTGCCGGGCAGCGTCGACTCGATCGCGGTCGTCGCGGCGCCTGGCCGCATCGCCGACGTACGGCGCGCCCTCGCCGACGACGCGAGCGTCGGCCGCGTCGACGACGCCGCCGCGACGCGCGAGGTGATCCAGGGCGCGATGGGCTTCGGCTGGATGCTGCTCGGGGCGATGCTCTTCTTCAGCGCGGGCCTCGCCGGCGCCATCCTCTACAACACGGCGACGCTAGGCATCGTCGAGCGCAGCCGCGAGATCGCCACGGTCCGCGCGCTCGGCCGCACGCTCCGTGAGATCGCGGCGGGCATCCTGCTCGAGAACGCGCTCGTGTGCGCTATCGGCCTCTTGATCGGGCTGCCGCTCGCGATCCTCTCGATCCGCGAGGTGCTCTCGCTCTACTCGAGCGATCTCTTCCCGCTCCCGTTCGTGCTCTCGGCGCGGACGCTGCTCGCGGCCCACGGCGGGGTCGTCCTCGTGCTGCTGGTGTCGCAGGTGCCCGCCCTCAGGCAGGTCGCGCGCGCGGACCTCGCCGAGGCCGTCCGCGCCCGGGCGTGAGCGACGCCGCGTCGGCTCGGCGCGATGGACGACGGTCCTCGCGCCGCGCGTTCAGTGGATGCAATTCGCCGTGCAGACGTCCCCGCAGCAGATGACGTCGTTGCAGCAGATCGCGCCGCTCCCGCACGCCGCGCCCTCTTCACCGCACGTCGGCGCGCCGCCGCCCGCGCCGCCTGCGCCGGAGCCCCCGCCCGCGCCCGAGCCGCCGCCGCCCTGGACCTGATTCACCCACTGCGCGGAGTGGTTGTGCGCGGTCACGTCCTGGAATGGCAGCCAGAACGCGGGATACGAGCGGTCGTGCGCGTCGAGCGCCCGGTCGGAGTCGATCACGACGGCGGCCATCCAGATCTGTGGTGCCGCATACAGATCGAACATGACGCCCTGCTTGCTCGCGGGCTGGGGCTGGTCGTACGACGGCGACTCCGTCGGATAGAGGTTGTCGAAGCCGCTGTTCTGGAGGTGCAGGCCGTAGTCGCGATTCGACGAGAACGTGACCCAGAGGATCTTGTGACCCTTGTACGTCTGCACGACGGGGCTGAATCGAGGCCACGAGTTCGTGAGCCCGTCGGCGACGTTGAGGGCCGCCAAGTCGATCGGAGCGTCGCCGGCCTGCGGCGGGAAGTGGACGATCTTCACGCGCGCTTGCCGGCTGTAGAAGCAGTCGCCGTCGTTGTTCGCGGCCGTGTTGTCGTCGTTCTCGTCGAAGACCACCCAGTTTCCATCGACGGATTGGTCCGGGTAGTAGAAGTTCTGCGTCGCGCCCGCCTGAAGCAGCGTCTGGAAGTTCGTGAGGGCGTACGGCGCGGTGGGAGAGAA
>DASYCF010000088.1:0-2925 GCA_036500365.1 Byssovorax sp. | reverse complement strand
CCCGCGTACCGCTTCTTCGTGCCGCGCTCGCTGTGCCGCAGCGTCGGCATCAAGAAGCGCGAGAAGTGCGTGTCGAAGCGGATCTCGAGGAAGCTCTCGAGATCGTGCTCGCGCCGCACGAGGTCGCGGAAGTGCGCGTTCAGATCGTCGGCCAGCTGCTTGCCGAGGGCGCTCGCGCTCGCCTCGGTCGCGCCGTCGCCCGCGAGCACGAAGAGCGAGTCGGTGTCGCCGTAGATGACCTCGAGCCCGCGCGCCTCGATGAACCGCTGCGCGCGGCCGATGACCTCGTGGCCGCGCCGCGTGATCGACGCCGCGAGCCGCGGATCGAAGAAGCGGCAGCCCGGCGTCCCGAGCACGCCGTAGAACGAGTTCATCACGATCTTGATCGCGGTCGACATCGCGGCGCGCCCCTCGGCGCGCGCCTTCGAACGCGCGTCCCACAGCGTCGCGATGAGCTCGGGCAAGATGGCGTCGCCCCGCGCGAACGTCGCGCCGTCGAAGCCGGCGACGCGCGGCTGGCCGGGCCTCCACAGGCCGAGCGGATCGATGCGCCACGTGCGGATGATGCTCGGGTACAGCGATCGAAAGTCGAGGACGAGCACGTGCTCGTACGCGCCCGGCGCGCTCTCGAGGACGAAGCCGCCCGGCGACGCCTCGGGCTCCGGCCCGTCGCCGACGTCTGGCGCGACGTAGCCCGCGCGATGCAGCCGCGGCAGGTAGAGGTGATCGAACGCCGCGACGGACCCGCCCGCCTTGTCCATCGGCAGGCCCGTGAGGCGTTGGCGCTCGATCGCGAAGCCGAGGAGATCGGCCCTGTCGAGGACGTCGAGCACGAGGCGGCAGTCCTCGAGGTTGTACGCGGCGAGCGCGGCGGGATCGTCCCGCGCCATGCGGAGGATCTCGGCGACGGGATCGTTCGTCTTCGCGATGGCCTTGCCGCGGCCGACGAAGCGCCGCGCGACGTCGTCGAGGCGGTAGCTCTCGAGCGCGTACGTCGCCGAGCGCAGCGTCTGCGGCCCGTCGAGCACGACGCGACCCGACACGCGCGCCGTCGGCGGGGAGCCGTCGAGCACGCGCGCGCGATCACCGCCGCGGCCGATCGTGAACGGCACGCCGAGGCGCTCGCAGCGCCGCTCGAGCACGGCGAGATCGAACTCGGCGACGCTCCACCCGGCGATGACGTCGGGATCGAAGCGCGTGATCCACGCGACGAGCTCGCGCAGCGCGCCGCGCTCGTCGAGGTCGGGGCCGACGAGCCACACGCGCTCCTCGTCGCGCGCGGCGACCGCGATCGACATCAGCGGCACGTCGGGGCCGAGCGACTCGATGTCGAGCGCGGCGACCTTGAGCGGGCGCGGCGGCGGCGCGTCGACGCCGCGAACGGAGCTCGGGCTCGTGATCTCGTCGAAGCTCCCGCGCGAGACGACGCGGCCGCGCGCGCGCGCCGAGCCCGTGACGAAGCGCTCCATCAAGAAGCGATCGGACGGCTTCACGTCGGACTCGTACGGCGTGCGCGCGAGCGATCGGAGGCGCGCCGCCTCGTCCTGCATCGCGCGGCGCGTCGGGAACCGCACCGCGTCGACGGGGGCGCCGCCCTGCGTCTTGAGCTCGGTCTCGCGACGTCGCCCGGCGGAGGTCGGCGTCCCGCGGTCGACGAAGAAGACCGGCTCCTCGCGCGGCGCGATCACGCGCACGACGCCGCTCGCCGTGGCGCCCCAGAGCTCGACGCGCGTGTGGCCGTCGTCGGTGTCGCGCCACGCCCGCGTCAGCAGGAAGAAGTCCGTCGACGCCGCGCGCGGATCGTCGCCGTCGCCGCGATCACGGCCCGCGGCGGCGGCGGCGTCGTGATCGCCCTGCGCGCTCAATCGTCGTCGTCGGGGTGCGGCGCCTGCTGGCCGTGACCGCGCTTGCCGTGCGCCGCGTCGTCGAGCTCCTTCTGCGCCGAGCCCTTGCCGGTCGTCTCGGCGAAGCTGCGCGCGTCCTTCGCGTAGTCGGGCTTGCCGAGCTTGTCGTACGCCTTGGCGAGCTCGCCGTAGATCTCGGCCTGGTCGGCGGGCTTCGGGTGGCAGACGAGCGCGCTGTTGAGCTCGTACACGGCGCTGATGAAGTTGCCCGTGCGGGCGAGCGCGCGCGCGTACAGGCGGTGCACCTTCGCGCTCTTCACGTCGACGAACATCGCGCTCTCGCCGATCTTCTTCGCCTCGTCCCACTGGCCGCGCTCGATGAGCATCTCGAGCAGGCGATCCCACGTCCTGCGGTCGTGCTGGTCGATGAAGGCGAGCTTGCGGAGGAGCGCGAGCTCGGCCACGTCGTCCTTGCGCTTCCTCGCCATCCGCAAGAGGTCGCGCACGGGCTCCTCCTGCGACGGGTCGAGGTTCGAGGCGGCCTCGAGGCTCGCGCGCTCCCTGTTCGTGTCCTTCGCCTTCTCGGCGAGGCCGGCGGCGACGAGGCGCACGGCGTACCCGTCGCTCCCGTCGGCGATCATCTTCGCGAGCCCGCGCGACGCGCCGTCGTAGTCCTTGGTCGAGATCGCGATGCGCACCTTGACGAAGTTCGCGTCGGGCTGCTTCGGGTCGAGGCGCAGCGCCTCGCCGAGCACGGCGTCGGCCTCCTCGCGCTGGTGCTCGTCCATGAGCGCGATCGCGAGCTCGACGTAGCGCTTCGGGTTCTTCGGCTCGCGCTGCACGGCCTTGCGCGCGTCGTCGAGCGGCGGCGCGTGCATGTCGGGCACGTACTGCTTCGCGTAGCGCGCGAGGCGCTTCGTGAGCCACGCGCGGAAGCGGCGATCGAGCTCGTCGGTCGTGACGCCGAGCGTCTCCTTCACGACCTCGGGCGTGCGCTCGCCCGCGCCCCACTTCGGGAGCATCGCGACCATCTTCGGGAAGCCGAACTCCTCGGCCAGGAAGAGCTGGATCTGGCTCGCCG
>DASYCF010000087.1:0-1731 GCA_036500365.1 Byssovorax sp. | reverse complement strand
GCACTGGAGACACGCCATGGCCGACGAGCCGCCGCCGGCGCCGGTGCCGCCGCCCGCGCCGGTGCCGGTGCCCTGGCCGAGGCAGCCGCCGAGGCAGATCGTCGTCGCGTTGATCGGAGGGTTCATGCCCGCCTCGATCGCCGTGAGGATCGCCTCGAGATCGGCGCACGGCGCGGGGCCGACGCAGCCGGCGAGGCAGTCGGTCTGCGCGGTCGGGTTCGAGCAGTCGACCATCAGCTGCGGGATGTTGCACACGTCGACGCCGCAGCCGGCCGCGTGGTCGCACGCCATCATGCAGGCGTTCTCCATGCCGGTGCTCGTCGTGACCGAGGTCGTCGGGCCCGTCGTCGTCGTCGTCGTGGTCGCCGGCGCGGTCGTCGTCATCGGGTTCTCGGTCGTCGTCGAGCCGCCCTGACCGGCGCCACCCGCGCTCGATGCCGCGGCGTCGTCCACGGTCGATCCGCACGCTCCAGCGGTGACGGCGGCGACGGCGGTGAGTGCGGCGAACCAGGCAAAGGCAGGCTTCATGGGTGTCGATGCTCCTCTTTCGCGGCGAATGGTTTCTTCCGATCGCCCGCGACGCAAGGGCTTTCGGTCGCCGGCCCGCGTCAACGCCAGTCGATGCGGGCGCGCGCTTCGTGCAGGTCGGCCACGATCGCGTCGGCGACGGCGTCGAAGTCGCGCCCCGCGAGGTCGCCTTCGGGCACGGCGATGACGCTCATCCCCGCCGCCCGCGCGGCCGTCACGCCCGGCAGCGAGTCCTCGAGCACGAGGCAGTCGATCGCGGCGACGCCGAGCCGCCGCGCGGCCTCGACGAACACGTCCGGTGCCGGCTTGTGCCGCGCGACGTCGGAGCCGGTCACGACCGCGTCGAAGCGCGACCGCAGCTCGAACCGGTCGAGCACGGCGCCGACGAGCCGCGCGGGGGACGACGACGCGAGCGCGAGCCGCGCGCGTCCGGACGCGGCGTCGAGCAGCTCCGCGAGCCCGGCCTTGAACACGAGCCCGGAGACGCGCGCGACAAAGAGGTCGTGGAGCGGCTCGTGGTCGACGGCGGGGTCGACGGCGAGCCCGAGCTCGTCGCGCATGACGGCGAGCGTGTTCGGCGTGCCCTTGCCGACGCAGCCGCGCCACATCGCGTCGGTCCACGCGTCCCCGCCGCCGCGCGCGCGCACGAACTCGCGCTCGACCTCGAACCACAGCGGCTCGGAGTCGATCATCAGCCCGTCCATGTCGAGGAGCAGCGCGGCGGGCGCGAAGCGCTTCGCGGGATCGATCACGTCAGCGCTTCGGGTGCGCGCGGCGGGGCGGGGCGACCTCGTGCGGTGACTCCGCCTCGAGGCGCACGGCGAGATCGAGCATCGCCCGGCCGAGCGCCTTGTTGTGACGGAGGCACGACGACGCGAGCGTGCGCATGACGCCGAGCGCGCGCGCGTCGCCCTCTTTGACGGCGCGGTCGAGGAGCGCGGCCTTCTGCTCGCACGGCGCCTCGCGGAGCTCGAACGCGATGCGGAGCGCGGGCGACGCCTTCTTGATGACGTCGGGCTCGCGGAGGAGCGACACGGCGTGCTCGGCCGCCTTCGACCCGCCGCGCGACTGGACGATGTCGTAGACGACGTCGACGCCCTCGGCGCCGAGCTTGTGCGCGAGCGCGTCGAGCACGTCGTTCGCGTGGCCGTCGCGCTCGGCGCCGACGACGAGATCCCGCATCGCGAGCTCGATCGTGGGGTC
>DASYCF010000086.1:0-12484 GCA_036500365.1 Byssovorax sp. | reverse complement strand
CCGCCGCCGGGCGGGACGCACATGCCCATGCTGCAGTCCTGACCGAACGCGGCGCAGTCGTTCACGTTCTTCGCCGTGCAGCCGTTTCCAGGGCAGAAGCCGCCCGAGCACTGGTGGTCGACGCAGCCGCAGCCGAAGCCGCCGCAGTCGTTGATCTCCTTCGCGGTGCAGCCGGGGCCGGGGCAGAAGCCCCCGGAGCAGCCGCCGTCGACGCACTGGCAGCCGAAGTTGCCGCAGTCCTGCGTGTGCTGCGCCGTGCAGCCGGAGCCGGGGCAGAAGCCGCCGGAGCACGCGTCGTCGGCGCACGCGCAGCCGAAGTGCGCGCACGCGCCGGCCTCGCTCGAGGCGCAGTTCATCGTGCCGTTCGCGTTCGCGTAGAACAGGAGGTCCTCGAGCGAGCCGTTGTACACGTCCTGATCCACGTCGCCGCTGATGCCCGGCGTGCCGCCGCCGCCCGTCTGCCAGAAGGACCACGACGACCACGAGCTCGGGAGGCCCGGGCAGCTCACGCTCCAGTTCGCCACCCAGAGATCGACGTCGCCGAACTCGGTCGTGAAGTACTGATTCCAGTACCCCGACGCCGTGTAGATCATCGGCCGCTTGCCCGTGCCCTGCGTCACGATGTCGATCCAGGTCCCGATGTCGGCGGCGTTCGGCGAGCCGCTCGTCCACTCGACGTCGAGCATCACCGGCAGATCGCCCTGGCCGAGCATGCCGACGGCGGCGACGGCCGTGTTGGCTTGATCGGTCGCGGAGTCGGTCGGCTCGTAGAACTGGTAGGCGCCGCGCACGAGGCCCGCCGCCTTGATGCCTGCCCAGTTCGCGCCGAACGTCGGATCGGAGAAGCTGCCATCGTTGATGCGCGTGACGCCGAACGCGTAGCCGCCGGCGGCGACGGCGCTCCAGTCGATGTTGCCCTGGTAGTACGAGACGTCGATGCCGGGCGTCGTCGGGCCGCCGGGGCAGACGGTGATCGCGTCGGCGCCCGAGGCGACGTCCTCGTCCGGGGCGCCGGCCCGTTGGTGGCAGCCGAGCGCGAGCGCGCCGAGGAGGAACAAGGAGACAGCGCCGAGACCTGCGTGCGTGCCGAGGAGAGCCATGAAGCTCCGCACAGCAACCGACGAGCCACGCAGGGTGGCGACGGTTTCCGCCGAGAAGCGCGCGGTGGGCGCGCGGCCGCGGGATCCGGCGCGATCCCTCGCGATCGAGGCCGATCCGAGGATCGCGCGCGATCAGGTGCCGCGAGGGGCGCTCACGGGCAATCGACGCTGCCGCCGGCGTCGATCCACGTGTGCGTGTCGAGGAGGCAGGAGAACTGCTCGCCGACCCCACCCACGCAGTAGTGGCAGACCTTCTTCACGTTGCAGCCGGTGTTCTCCTTCGGCGGCGTCGCCGGGCACGGCTCGTCGTCCATGCAGCTCGGCAGCAGGATGAACTCGGTGTCCCAGTCGCGCCCGCGGCAGACCGAAACCTCCTGCGCACCCGGGCAGAAGCCGCCTGGGTCGTCGTATCGGCAGATGAGACCGGGATGATCGCAGCGCGCGTCCGGGAACGGTGGCTGGGTGGGGCAGTCGGGCGAGTTCTGCGGAGAGCTGCCGGCCTGGCCCGACCCCGACGGGTCCGAGTCCGTGCTCGAGCAGCCGGGCGTCGACGAGAGCGCGGCTCCGATCGCGACGATCGTGGCACCGATGACGACGAGAGAGCGGTTCATCAGAGATCCCTCCAGCCGATCCAACGAATCACCGTGTCCCGCCGGAGGCAAGCGCGCGCACGCCGAGCGCGACGCCGCCACGTCCGCGTCGATCATTCGTCTCGGTGGGCGGCGAGGAGCGCGCCGAGGGCTGCGGCGCAGGCGGTCTCGGTGCGCATCACGAACGCGCCGAGGCGCGCGGCGACGAAGCCGTGCGCGCGCGCGAGCTCGAGCTCGGCCGGCGACACGCCGCCCTCGGGGCCGACCACGATCACGACGGGCGCCGCCTCCGCTAGGGCGGCGAACAGCGCGCCAAGCGGGGCCTCGCCATCGGCGTCGAGGACGACCGCGAGCGCGTCGCCGCGCGGCGCGAAGCGCGGCCACACCTCGGCGAGATCGCACACGGGATCGACGACGGGCACGTCGCCGCGGCCGCACTGGCGCGCCGCCTCGAGCGCGATGCGGTCGAGGCGAGCGGCCTTTCCGCGCTCGGGTCGACGCACGCTGCGCTCGGCGATCGCGGGGACGACGCGCGTCGCGCCGAGCTCGGTCGCGTCGCGCACGACGGCGTCGAGCTTGTCGCCCTTGGCGACCCCTTGCACGAGCGTGACCTCGCGCGCGGGGCGCGCCCTCGAGGCGCGCTGCGCGCCGAGGCGCGCGATCACGGACCGCCGATCGACGCGCACGAGCTCGCCGTCCGCCTCGACGCCGAGCGCGGGGTCGAACGCCACGAACCGCGCGCCCACACCGAGCCGGTGCACGCGCGTGACGTAGATCGCCGCGTCGTCCGGGAGCGCGCGCTCGCCGTCCCCGGGCGCCTCGACGGGCACGCGGAGGAGGCGGCGCGTCACGCGCGCGCCGCGAGCACGATCGTCACCCATGCGTCGCCCGCGGCGTCGCCCTTCGCCTCGGTCCGCACCAGGTCGAGCTCACGCGAGAGGCTCCTGTAGCGCGCGATCATCGCGTCCTTCTCGCTCGCGAGGACGCCGCTGAGGACGAGCACACCGCGCGGCGCGAGGACGCGCGCGAGCTCCGGCGCCATCGGCCCGAGGACGCGCGCCTCGATGTTCGCGAGCACCCACGGGAAGCGCTCGGTGATCGCCTCGATCGGCTCGGCGCGCGCGTCGACCCGCGCGTCGAGGCCGTTCCGCGCCGCGTTCTCGCGCACGACGGGGATCACGTCCGCGTCGACGTCGATCGCGAGCGCGGTGCGCGCGCCGTAGAGCAGCGCGGCGAACGCGAGGATCCCGCTGCCGGTGCCGACGTCGAGCACGCGCGCGCCCGCGAGCTCCGCGCTGCGGTCGTGGAGCACGCCCGCGACGAGCGACGTCGTCGCGTGGAGGCCCGTGCCGAACGCGCGGCCCGGCTCGAGCGTGAGCACGAGCTCGCCCGGACCCGACGCCGTGTACGCGATCCACGGCGGCACGACCGTCACGCGCGGCGTGAGCGAGAACGGCGCGAAGTGCTGCTTCCACGCGTCGCGCCACGCGTCGCCGACGACCTCCTCGAGGCGCGCGTCGAGGCCCTCGTCGGCGAGCGAAGCGATCGCGGCGTCCGCGTCGCCCCGCTCGGTGACGCTCGCGACGACCGTGACGAGGCCGTCGCCCGGGCCCTTGAGCAGGGTCTGATCGTCGCGCACCTCGACGCCGCTCGCGCCGAGCTCGAACATCGCGGCGCTGCGCTCGTCGGCCTCGGCCTCGGCCACGTCGACCGCGACGAAGGGGTAGCGCGCCTCCGACGTCACTGCGCGGTCACTCGCGGACGCCGACGGTCACCTGCGACGTGCGCCCGGACGAGCTCGATTTCGTGAGCAGCACGACGGTGAGCACGACGCCGCCCGCCGCCGCGAGGCCGACGGGCACCCAGAACCACGGGCTCGCGAGCACGCTGCTCGAGCCGGTGACGACGACGCGGATCGGCGTCGCCGCGTCGCCGCGCGAGCCGATGGGCAGGCCGCCTTGGTCGAGCGCCTGCACGTAGTACTCGACGAGCGGCGGCTTCACGGCGGCGGGCGGGATCTGCGTGGTGAACGCGCCGAGCGTGTACGTCGCCGGCACGGTGATGAACTTTCCCTTCGCGCCGGTGCGGTACGCGAGCTGCACGGCCTTCACGCGCGAGTCGGGATCCTCGACGCTGCCGCTGAGGCGGATCGCCGTGTCGGGCGCGATCTCGACCGGCGGCGTGTGCGTGATCGCGATCGTCTTGCCCGCCGCGGCCGCGGTCTCGCGGCCGGGCTTGCCCTCGGCCTCCCACTTCTTCTTCGTGTTGTCGAAGAAGTCGCGGAAGCGCGGCGACTCGGTCGGCGGCAGGGTGAAGCGCTCGTCGAGCACGAGGAGGCCGCGCACGGCGGCGTCCGCCTCGTCGGTGCGCTTGAGGATGATGTAGTTGTAGGCGAGCAGCCGGTAGATCTCGGTCTTCTCTTTGAACGACGTGCCGGGCCGCACGAGCGCGGCCGAGAGCGTCTGGATCGACTCCTCGTACTGCTGATCCTCGAAGAGCGCGCTGCCGCGCTGGATGAGCGAGGTCGACGTCGCGCGCGGCTGCGCGTAGGCGAGCGGCGCGATCGCGACGTGGAGGCCGAGCGCGATCGCGATCGCGGCGACGTGTCGCGGAGAGCTCGCCATCGCGGGAGAGAGTAGTACAGGCCGCCGCAAATTTCTTTGAGCGAAGCGAGGCCGGGTCGAGGCCCGCGGCTCGTCGGGGGAGCTCGGATCGCGACGCGCGCGTCGCGATCGCGGATGGGCCACCGCGCCCTCGCCAAGCGCGCGCGGCTCTGCTAACGAGGTGGGTCCGACGCAGCGCGCCTCCCGAGCGATTGGGGGCGCGCTGTCCGCATTTGGGCATCGGTCCTGTGGGAAACCTCGGGACGCATGGTGGAGAGCGGACATGCAACAGGAGCAGTATTCCCGTCGAAACAAGGCGAAGCCGCGGCTCGAGGCCGCGATCGTCAACGGCCGCGTCCCGCCCCACGATCTCGACGCGGAGGCGGCCGTGCTCTCCGCGATCTTGCTCTCGCGCGACGCGCTCGACCGCGTCCTCGAGCTCCTCAAGAGCGAGCATTTTTACAGCGACGCGAACGGGCGCATCTTCGAGGCGGCGCAGGAGCTCGCGCAGACGGGCACGCCGATCGACATCGTGTCCGTCGCGTCGTACCTGCGCGATCGCGAGAAGCTCGCGCAGGTCGGCGGGCCCGCGTACATCGCCGAGCTCGCCGACGCGACGCCCGCCGTCGCGCACGTGCAGGCGCACGCGAAGGTCGTCTACGAGAAGTGGCGCCTGCGTCACCTCATCGCGACCTGCCAGCGCGTCGCGGCCGAGGGCTACGGCGACGTCGGCGAGGTGCAGCAGTTCATCGACTCGGCCGAGCAGGGCATCTACGAGCTCGCGCGGACGCAGAGCTCGAGCTCCGCGCAGCCGCTCGCCGTCGTCCTCCGCGCCGCGTTCCAGCAGATCACCGCGGCGGCCGAGCGCGGCGACCGAATCACCGGCATCTCGACCGGCTACGAGCGCATCGACGCGAAGACGGCCGGCCTCCACGCGGGCGATCTGTCGATCATCGCGGCGCGCCCCGGCATGGGCAAGACGAGCTTCGTGCTCAACATCGGCGTCAACGTCGCGTCGCCGCGCACGGTGTCGCAGGCCGGCCCCGGCGAGCACGGCCACGGCGAGGAGCGGCACGAGCCCGGCTTCGGCGTGTGCGTGTTCTCGCTCGAGATGCCGCGCGAGCAGCTCGCGACGCGCATGGTGTGCAGCGAGGGCCGCGTCGACCTCGGGCGCCTCCGCCAGGGCTTCCTGCAGCCCGACGACTGGCGCCGCTTGACCGAGGCCGCGAGCTACCTGTCGACCTTGCCCATCTGGATCGACGACACGCCCGCGCTCGGCATCCTCGAGCTCCGAGCGAAGGTGCGCCGCATCCAGGCCGAGTACAACCGCGAAGCGAGCGAGGGCCAGGCCGAGCGCAAGATCGGCCTCGTCGTCGTCGACTACCTCCAGCTCATGAAGGGCCGCGACGGCGTGAACAGCCGCGAGCAGGAGATCAGCGAGATCTCGCGCGGCCTGAAGCAGCTCGCGAAGGAGCTCATGGTCCCCGTGATCGCGCTCTCGCAGCTGAACCGCGCCGTCGAGACGCGCACGACGAAGGACAAGCGGCCGCAGCTCAGCGATCTGCGCGAGTCGGGCGCCATCGAGCAGGACGCCGACATGATCGTCTTCATCTACCGCGACGACTACTACAACCCCGAGACGACCAACGCGAAGGGCATCGCCGAGATCATCATCGCGAAGCAGCGAAACGGCCCCACGGGCAAGGTGATGACCCGCTTCACCGCGAGCTGCACCCGCTTCGACAACCTCGCCGCGGGCGACTACCCGGAGCTCGAGGACGAGTGATGCGACCGGCGGCGCTCGACAAGGTTACGGCTGGCGAGATAAGGTTCCGATCGCGGCGCCTTGCCTTGCGTCCGCGCTGAGACCCTTGAAGCCCTGCACCGTTCGCTCGTTCGGAAAGACTGACGTCGGTCGGCACCGAAAGTCGAACCAAGACGCGTTCTTCCACGACGACGCGCTGCGCCTCTACGTCGTCGCCGACGGGATGGGCGGCCACGCCGCGGGTGAGGTCGCGAGCGCCGAGGCGGTCGACACCATCCACGGCATGGTCAAGCGCGGCGTCATCGCCGCCGGCGACCAGCTGAACGCGCCGCGCGCGTGCCGCATCGTCGAGGGCGCCATCCAGGGCGCGACGTACATGCTCTTCGGCATCGCGGAGCTCGACCGCGAGAAGACGGGCATGGGCACGACGATCAGCGCGGCGCTCGTCGTGAACCAGGAGCTCGTGCTCGGCCAGGTGGGCGACAGCCGCATCTACCAAATCCGCGGCGACCACACGATGCAGATCACCGAGGATCACACGCTCATCGCCTGGCAGATCAAGCAGGGCCTCATCTCGGAGGCGGAGGCGAAGACGTCGCCGCACCGGAACGTGATCACGCGCGCCGTCGGCAACCGCGAGTACGTCGAGGTGGACACGCGCGTCGTCGAGATCGCGCCCGGCGATCGGTACCTGCTCTGCTCCGACGGCCTGCACGGCTACCTCGAGCTCGAAGAGATCGCCGACATCGTCGCGCTCGGCGGCGACAACGCGGTCGAGAGCTTCATCCAGCTCGCCATGACGCGCGGCGGCCGCGACAACATCACGGCCGTCATCGTCGAAGTCGACTGAGGCGAAGGCGCTCGGCGCCGATACGGGCGCATCCGCTCCGCTACGGTGCTCGGCGTACCAGAGTACGCCTGCGCTCCGTTGCTCGCGGCTGCACCCGTCTCGACGCCGATCGCCTTCGCCTCAGACGGTCCTCGCGAGGTTCTTCGACGGCGCTTGAGGTGCTCGGCTCGCTACTTGTGGAGCCGTTGGCGGAGGCGTGAGACGGCGGCGGCGAGGGCGAGGTCGCTCGGGAGGCAGCAGGCGCCGGGCGCGTCGAAGCACGCGTCGGTGCGCATCGCGGCGAGCACGGTGAGCGCGCGCTCGTCGCCCTGTGTGACGGCGCGATCGTAGAGCGCGGGGCGCGCGCTGCACGCGGCGCCGCGGAGGTCGCGCGCGATGCGGAGCGCCGGCGAAGCGCGCGCGAGGATGTCGGGGCGGGCGAGGAGCTCGGACGAGCGCGCGGCGGCGCGCGAGCCGCCCGAGAAGCACACGACGCGGAACAGCACGTCGAGCCCGGCGGGCGCGAGGGCGGGGCTGCTGAGCGCGTCGAACACCTGACCGGACATCGATCGATCGCCGGTCTCGACGAGCACGGCGATGGCCGACGCGCTCGCCTGCACCTCGGGCGATCGGAACGCCGACGGCGCCGCGTTCGCGAGATCGAGCAGCGCCCGCGCGCCGCGCTTCACGTCCTGTTCGTCGGCCGCCTCGCGCATGACGCCGCGGAGGCGCACGACCTCGGGCAGCTTGAGCGCCTCGTCGTCGGCTTGGTCCGATGCGGTGGCCGCTGCGCTCGCCGGCGCCGACGCGCTCGGCGACTCCGGCGTTGGCGCTGCGGTGGACGACGCCGCGCTCGACTTCGCGGACGGCGAGGGCGCGGACGGCGCGGCGGCGTTCGACCTCGTGGACTGAAGGTCGACGGGCGCGGCCGTGCCCGCGGTCGCCTCGCTCGACGACGCGCCGAGGCCGAGTCGAGCTGCGAGGCCCGGCATGCGCAGCGTCGCGATGGCGCCGCCGACGAGCACGAGGCCGAGGACGAGCGCGCCGAGCCTCGCCGTCGGTCGACGCGTCTCCGGACCGGCGGCCGGCTCGATCACGACGGCGCGCCGCGACTCCGCGACGCGCGCGGGCGCGGCAGCCGCACCCGCAGCCTTGGACGCAGCCGTCGACGCGGTCGTGGACGCGCCCTTGGTCGACGCGCGCTCGCGGGTCCGCTCGCGCACGCGCTGCACGCGATCGTCGTCGGCCGGATCCGGCGGCGGCCGCGACGAGCGACTCGACGGGCCCGGCGCGCGCGATCGATGGGCGACGACGGGCGGCGGCGGCACGGCCGCGTCGAGCGCCTCGACGAGCTCCTCGGCGGTCTGAAATCGGCGCTCGGGCGCCTTCTCGAGCAGACGGCGCGCGATCGCCTCGAGCGCGGGCGGCGGCGGCGTCACGCCCGGCGCGCGCTCGACGACGCGCGGCACGGGCGCCGACCTGTGCTCGCGGAAGAGCGCCGTCGGCTCGATCGATTCGAACGGGTGCACGCCCGCGAGCATCTCGAACAGCATGACGCCGAGCGCGTAGAGGTCGGAGCGCGCGTCGACGAAGTGCATGCCGCCGGCGAGCTCGGGCGCCATGTAGGCGACGGTGCCGAACACGGTGCCCGCCTGCGTCACGTCGAGATCGTCGTCGGCGCGGAACATCTTCGACGGGATGCCGGCGAGGCCGAAGTCGACGATCTTCACGTGCACGCGCTCGCCCGCCTGGACCATCACGTTGCCGGGCTTCACGTCGCGGTGGACGATGCCGAGCGCGTGCGCGGCGCCGAGCGCGTCGGCCACCTGGCGCGTGATCTCGGCCGCGCGCGCCGCCTCGATCGGGCCGTCGCGCAGCACGTCGCGGAGCGAGCGCCCGTCGACGTACTCGAGCACGAGGTAGTGCGAGCCGTCGTCGAACTGGCCGAAGTCCATCGCCGCGCAGACGTTCGGGTGGGCGAGGTGCGCGTTGACGATCGACTCGCGCTCGAAGCGCAAGACGAGCTCGGGCAGGTTGGCGGTCGACGGGTGCAGCACCTTGAGCGCGACCTGCCGACGCATGTGCACGTGCGTCGCCTTGAGCACGGCGCCCATGCCGCCGAACGCGAGCACCTGCTCGACGCGGTAGCGGCCGCCGAGCACCTCGCCGACGTATCCGCGCGCCTTGCGCACGGCCGCGTCGTCGTCGCGCGCGCCGTCTCCTCCCACGGCGCGAGGGTAGCGCGTCGGGGGCGCGCCGCGGTCGAATCAGACGCGCAAAAGCGCGCGCGCGCCGACCGCGCGCGGCGCCGGCACGCTCAGAACGTGCCGCGCACGCCCGCGGAGCCCGGGCCGAACCACGGCGTAATCTGCGCGCCCGTCGCGGGCGCAGACGAGCGCGGCGCGAGCAGGAACATGGTCACGCCGGCGCCCGCGAGCACGCCGCCCGCGATGAGCCCGATCGTGCCGACGGTCTCGAACGTGGTCGCGTCGCTGTCGAGCTTCTGCGCCTGGAGCGCGCCGGGGCTGCCTTGCACGCACGCGGCGCCGCCGCACGCGTTGTACGCCGTGGTCGCGTCGCTGCGCTTGCCCGCGCCGAGGCCGAGGAACACGCCGCCGACGCCGAGGCCGACGACGCCGACGGCGAACGTGGCGATGCCCGCGTACTTGAGCGCGGCGCTCTTCGGCTTCGCGCTCACGACGTCGCCGCCGGCGGCCGTCGCGCCGTCGGCCGCGCCTTGCTCACCCGGCGCCGCGTGCATCGACAGCGTGATCGTGACGCGCGCGCCCTCGTCGATCTTCACGGCCTTCTCGTCGGACGCGAGGTCCAGCGCGCGCGCCTTGAACACGTGGTTGCCGGGGTCGACCGGGTGCGCCACGCCGACGAGCGCCGCCGGGATCGCCACGCCGTCCATCGTGACGACGAGCCGCTTCGCGCCGAGGTCGTCGACCTTCAAGTCGACGTTGGGCACGCGCGGCTCGAGGGCGGCGAGCTCGGTCTGCGCGTCGGCCTGGGCCTGGCGGAACGCGGGCGACGCGTTCGCCGCGAGCGTCTCGTGCACGAGCGCGAGGTAGTTCTCGCGGCCGGCGACGAGCTTGCCGAGGGCGACCTGCGCGCGCGCGATCATGAGCACGTGCGTCGGCGCGTGCATCATGCTCTCGGCCCGCGTGAAGAGGTCGAGCGCCTCCGGGTAGCGCTTCGCGGCGAACGCGTCGTTGGCCTGCGTGGCCGCGGCGCGCGCGCCCGCTTTGTCGGCCGCCGTCGGCTCGGCGAGCGCGGGCGCCGAGGCGACGAGGACCACGAGCGCCGCCAGCGCGGCGGCGCGCGCGCGGCGACCCGGACGAAGACGCTGCATCATGCGGCGCATCCTACTTTCCGCAGCGACGTTCCGTCGACAAGTCTGCGGATCGCGCCGCCGCGCCGGATCGCCCTGGACGCGGCGCCCGAAACGAACCCTTCAGGTGCGCCGCGGAACGCGCGATGATCACGCCATGCCTGACCTTCGCTTGGGTGTCCGCCCTGCCGTCCTCGCCGTCGCCGTCGGCGTCGCCGTCGCGGGCGCGTGCAGCACCGAGGTGCGGAACTTCAACCCGACCGGCGGCGCAGGAGGCGAAGGCCCCGGCGCGAGCTCGAGCAGCCACACGACGAGCTCGACGGCGCACGGACCGAGCTCGTCGAGCTCGCACGCCAGCACCGGCGCGGGCGCCGGCGGCAGCGGCGGCGGCGCCGCGGGCGGCGGCGGGAGCGGCCCCACCGGCTCGTGCACGCCCATGGGCGGACAGCCCTTCGACATCGTGACCGCCGGCGAGGTGCAGGGGCAGCAGCTGGGCCACCTGTTCGTGCAGACCGGCGTCGACGGCGCCAACGCGCTCGTCCACGTCATCGCCGTGTCGCAGAGCGAGACGGAGCTCTTCATCCAGACGCTCGAGGGCTCGGGGCCGCCGCAGCACCCGACGGTGACCTACGGCACGCAGCTCCCGATCCACGTGAAGAGCAGCTGGACGGAGCCCGGGGCGCTGTACGTGTTCGCCGGCTCGCAGAACACCGGCGTCGGGACGATCCACTTCTTCGTCAGCGGCGACACCATCACCGACAACACGGGCTTCCGCTCGTTCACCATGCCGAACGACTGCAGCGACGGCGTCGGCGGCGGGTCGGCGGTCACGACCTCGCAGTTCGCCGCGTACAGCCCCACGAGCGCCGCCGGCAGCGATCGGCCGCTGTACCTCGCCACGTGCACGACGCCGCGCGGGACGACGGACCTGGTCGTCGGCGACGACGAGGGCGGCTCGCTCCAGGTGGTGATCAGCGACGGCGACACGACGACGGCGCAGATGTCGCCCATCGGCCTGGCGTACGTCGGAGGCGCCGGCGGTCCAGGCGCGGGCGGCGGCAACGCGGGCGGGCAGTACTTCGCCGCCTTTCAGCCGAACGGGTCCAACTCCCAGCCGAGCATCTCCCACGGCACGACCCCGGCCGATCTGAGGGTCACGACGCCGTTCGTGCTCGGCGGGACGGGCTCGCTCAACGTGCTGTTCGGGGCCGTCCCGACCGCGGCGAACGACGGCCTGGTCCTGTTCGGCGCGACCGTGCCGCCGTCGAACACGAACGGCGAGATCTGGACGGGCTCGGTCGCCGCGACGGACTTCGGCGCGCTCGAGACCGACCCGACGACGGTGCTCACGAAGCGCGCGACGATCGCGGACATCTCGACGGTCGGCCAGATCCAGAACCCGACGTTCGACGCGGGCCACATCTACGGCGCGGGCGCGACGATCGGCGGGACGACCATCGCGCAGAACTGGTTCCAGCGCGACGGCACGCCCGTCATCCTCGAGCAGGAGATCGTCTCGCTCCCGCACGACACGATCGACGCCGCGGGCTCGGCGCCGATGGGCCCGCTGAAGCAGCTCGTCGTGTGGGTGCAGCTCGCGGGCGGCGCGTACTCCGTGCGCGGCCAGTACTTCGTCTGTCAGGGCGGTTGAACGCGCCCGCGTTCGCTTGACGCCGACGCCGCGCGCGCCGACTTGGCGTGCATGTCGAAGCGCGCGCGCTGTACCTGGACCGGCGACGACCCGCTGATGATCGCCTACCACGACGCCGAGTGGGGCGTGCCCGAGCGCGACCCGCGCGCGCTGTGGGAGAAGCTGATGCTCGACGGAATGCAGGCGGGCCTCGCGTGGATCACGATCCTGCGCAAGCGCGACACGCTGCGCGCCGGGTTCGCGGCCTTCGACCCGGCGAAGGTCGCGCGCTTCGGCGAGCGCGACGTCGCGCGCCTCCTCGGCGACGCGGGCGTCATCCGCTCGCGCGCGAAGATCGAGGCGACGGTCGCGGGCGCGAAGATCTACGAGCAGATGGGCGCCGCCGCGTTCGGCGAGCTCTGCTGGTCGTTCACGGACGGCGCGCCGCTGCGGGGCGACGGCGTGAGCTTCCCGGCGAAGACGCCGCTCTCGGAGCAAGCGTCGAAGGAGCTCAAGCGTCGAGGCTTCAAGTTCGTCGGCCCGACGATCGTCTATGCGTGGATGCAGGCGGTCGGCATCGTCAACGATCATTCCAGCGACTGCTTCCGCCGCACGCAGGTGACGCGCGCGGCC
>DASYCF010000085.1:0-4307 GCA_036500365.1 Byssovorax sp. | reverse complement strand
CTTAGTCTGGCGGGGTCGCACCGCCGACCGGGCTCCTCGGTCGGGAGCGATCGCGGCGGCCCCTCGGGGTCTGCCCGAAGGGGGAAGCGTGGGAGCGGTCGTTTCCGCGGGTGTTGGGTTCGACGTCGCCGCGCACCTCCTCGCTCACGTGCCCGTGCCGGCCTCCGCGCCGCGGCTCGCGCGGGCGGCCAGCCTCTGGGACGCGCGGTACGTCGCGTGGGCGCGCGCCACGCTCCCGGAGGCGACGATTGGCCCGATCGTGAGGGACGCCGCGCTCCTCGGCGCGCTCGTCGGACGAGGGCCGGGTGGGCATCGCCTCCAGGCGATGCTCGGGCTCCACGACGACGCGGAGGGCTGGGCGCGCGCAGCGCGGGTGGACGTGGGCGAGCTCGCCCGCGGGTGGGCCGCCGACGCGCTCGTCGCGCTCGCCGACGACGCGCGAGAGCTCGTCGAAGTGGCCCGCGCCGACGCCGGCCTCGTGGCCTGGAGCTACGCCCGCGCACGCGATGGCGCGATCGCGCGTGAGATCGACGAGGCCACGGCGGCCGTCGCTGGACGCCTGAGCGAGCTGCTCGAAGCCGTGCCTGCGATCGCGGGCGCGAGGGTGATGTTGTCCCACCCGCTCGGACGGTGCGGGCGCGCACTGCCCGACGCGATCGTCGTCGGCGCGCCCGCTGCGTGGAACGGGCTCGACGCCGACGAGGCCGCGGTCCGCGTCGCCCACGAGGTCGCCGTCCACCTCGCGACGGGCGCGCTCGGAGCCGAGGGCGACGAGACGCGGTGGCTCGGCGTGGAGGCTGCGGCGCTCGACGCGGTCGCGCTCCGCCTCGCCGGGACGCCGTTCTCGCGCGCGCACGCGGCGTTCACCTCCGGCCTCGCGCCGCTCGGGCCCCCGATCCCGGGACACGCGGCGCGCGTCCGCGACCTGATCACACGGCTCGAGGGCTGATCGTTCAGCGCGCGAGCGGCGCACGGGTCGAGCGCGTTCGGCGAGCTCGTCTTCGAGCTCTACCCAGCAGGCAGCAAGCCCACGACGTCGGCGTCGGCGCCGTGCGGCAGGCGTCCGACGCGGAGGCGCTCCTCGAAGATCCCGACGGCAACACGGTGAGCGTGGTCAGGTGCGAACACCTCGGATGAGGCGGAAGACGATCAGCAGCGCCACCGCGCCGATGAACGCGACGAAGATCGTCCCAGCGAGCCCGTGGATGGGGGAGTTGAGATGCAGCTCGCGGAAGATGAACCCACCGAGGAACGAGCCGACGAGGCCGACGACGATGTCGCCGATCACGCCGTAGCCGCCTCCCCCCGCCACGCGCGAAGCGAGGAAGCCAGCGACGAGGCCCACGAAGGCCCACAGCAGAACGGTTTCGAGCGTCATGTCATGGGCGTCTGCACCGCATGTGCCGGGCGCACCTTGGCCCCTGTCTCGCGGCGTTTTGCGCTTCGATCTCGCGGGATCGTGCGCTGGCGCACACCCCAGCGACCACGCGGGGCGCTCTTGCGTCCGCCCGCGAGGCTGCAAGGAAGCTTCGCCTCGAGGTGGTCCGCTTCGCGCACCTCGTACCCGCGGCGAGCGCGTCGTCATCGGCCACACGCGCACGAGCGTGCTCCCGGCGGAGCTCTCGACCTACACGCCCGACGACCCGACCGACATGTGGCCGGAGAGTGCGTCGTCGCCATCGACACGGGCTGCGTTCCTGACGGCGGTCGAGCTGCCGGGGCTCGTCTTCTACGAGTCTCGGTGAGGCCCTCGCCTTCGATCACATCGCGTCGGGGCAAAACGTGTGTTCATACGTGCAGAGCACGGCGCGCGCGCCGTCGTCGAAGCCGAAGGCGCAGCTCACGAAATCATCACCGCTGTCCGTGAGCGCGTGCAGGCAGGTGGTCGCGCAGGCCTCGCCTTCGGGGCCGAGCGGGAGGGCCGAGGTGTAGCGGGAGGTGTCGCAGCAGCCGGCGACCGCCGCCATGAGGAAGAGGGTGACGATCGCGATCGCCCCGCGGGCGTTCACGGCGACCCCCAGCTGTGGGGCTCACAAACGAGCTCCGCTGGACCGTCGTCGACGCGCGAGATCGACTCGCAGGTCGTCCAGGCCGGGCAGTCGTCGTCGACCGCGCAGCGGGCGATGCACACCGCGCCCCGGGTGAACACGACGCAGGTCACGCGGAGGCCGGGAGCCTCGACGCAGTCATCGTCGGTCGAGCAAGGCATCGTGC
Organism: Byssovorax sp.; assembly: GCA_036500365.1. GTDB lineage: Bacteria > Myxococcota_A > Polyangia > Polyangiales > Polyangiaceae > DASYCF01. The sequence goes on along the minus strand of DASYCF010000085.1, from coordinate 2,093 downwards.
AGAAGGCGTCGACGCCGTTGTCGAAGGGCTCGCAGGTCGTCGGGCCGGCACCGCACCGCTCGCCGTCACCGCTGCTGCACCCTTCGTACGGCGATGCGATCGCCGGCGCCGGCGCCGGTCCGCATCCTGCGACCGCAAGGCATCCCACCAGCGCGAGCACCCCGACCCCTTCGACGCGCGTGCTGCGAACGAATGGATGCAGCGACGAGCAAGGATGTCGAAGACCCACGCGCGTATTGTTGTGCGGCGCGGCGTCCGCCCGTCATCGACCGCACGATTCCGCCCTGAAAGCAGGATCGCGACGCCTTCACAGAGGTGTCGAGCGAGCGCCCGTCGCCGGTCCGCGCCGCCGACTTCGCGTCGCTCGCGGCCGCCCACGCGGCGGTCGCGAGGGAGGACGCGGCGCCCCTCGCCGTCGTGGAGGCCGACGCCCTGAGCGCCGCGGCGCCGGCGTCGAGGTCGACGTCCCAAAGGCCCCGCTGCCGTCGCCGATGGGCCGGACGACTTGCAGGTCGGCGTCCCCGACGCGCCGAGGCGCACGAGGAAGCCGATGAAGCCCGCCTGGTCGAGGCCCGCCCGGTCCCGCGAGGTTGTCGCCGAGTGCGGACGTCCGCACTCCTTCGTACACGAACCATCTCTCCCCTCAGCTCTTCAACCGGACCCGATGCTGGCCCGGCTCGAGGGGTGAACGTTCAGCGCGCCAGCGGCAGCCAGCGCCGCGCCGGCTCCGGCGTCGGCGCCGGGCCCTCGACCGGGGCCGACGTCCGCGCGGGCACGTAGATCACCCTGTCGTGGCGCGTGGAGCTCCAGCCGATCGAGCCGCGCACGAACCGCGTGAGGTGCTGCTCGCCGCCCTGCGCGATCGGCGCGACGACGACGGCGCCCTCTCCGAGCGCTTCGAGCCACGTCGGCAGCGCGGCGATCGCGAAGCCGAAGACGACGCGATCGAAGCCGCCGGCGTCGGCGACGGGCGCGAGGGCGTCGCCGACGACGACCTCGACGTGGACCGACGGCGCGAGGAGGACCGCGGCGCGGCGCGCGAGCTTCGGATCGATCTCGACCGCGTGCACGCGGCCCGACGGACCCACGAGGCGCGCGAGGAGCGCGGCGCCGTAGCCGGTGCCCGCGCCGAGATCGAGGACGCGCGCGCCGACGCCGACGTCCGCGAGCGCGTAGGTGAGGGCGTAGGCGTGCATCGCGCTCACGGTCGCGAGGCCGGACCCGTCGAGCGGGATCGCCTCGTCGCGCACGCTCGCCGCGATCTCCGTGAGCGGCACGAAGCGCTCGCGCGGGATGACATCGAGGGCATCGCGCACGCCTGGATCGCACGCCCCGGGAAGCGCGCGGGCGCGGACCTCGCGACAGACGGCGGCGAGCTCGACGTCCACGTCGCGCTCGGCGCCTCCGCGCTTGCCCTGCCCGAGGTAGCTCTTCCACGCGTAGTAGCGCTCCGCGTCGTGGAGGTGCCGATCTGGGCCCTGCAGCGCGATCTGGTCGACGATCGCGCGCTCGAAGTAGTCGACGGCGGGGCCGCGGTGCACGAAATGCCGCGGGATCTCCCGCACGATCGGGCCGAAGAGCTCGCGCTCGAGGGCGCCGCGACGCCGGTAGTCGAGCTCGTGAGACGGGTCGACCCACTCGCTCAAGAACTCCGGATCGCCGTCGTGCCACCACGCCGGGCGGTGAAAGCGCGCGCCCGTGCTCGCCTCGTAGGCGGCTCGCTCCGCGTCGATCGGCGAGCCCGGGTAGAAGCGGAAGGGATCGATGGAGAGGAAGCCCGTCGTGCCGCGCGGGTCGAGGAAGATCTCGCGCATGAACGCGGCGCTCGTGCGCATGCTCTCCTCCGTCTCGCCGGGGTGGCCGACGATGACGTTGGCGCCCCACGGGACGTCGAGCTCGCGGGCCTTGCCCGCCACGTGGCGCATGCGATCGAGGTACGTCTCGAGGCGGCCGGCCTTGCGCGCGGTCGCGAGCATCCGGGGATCACCGGACTCGAGCCCGAAGCCGAGCCCGCAGCGGGCGTCGCGGAACAGGCGAAGGTCCTCGTCGTCCACCATGTCGACGCGGATGAGGAGCCAGATCTGCCGCGCGAT
>DASYCF010000084.1:0-3697 GCA_036500365.1 Byssovorax sp. | reverse complement strand
AGGCCCTGCGCGGTGGCCGCGCCGACGGCCAGCAAGATGAGAACGGCGAGGATCCAGCGCCCCTTGGTCATTTGCTCAGCCGCCCCCTGCCGCCACGTGTGTGAGCAGCCGATAACAGACCCAGGCGACGAGCGCGCCCGTGATCGCTCGCCGCCTCGGCAGGTGCGCCGCCGCCGCGAGGCCGAACCCGAACAGCACCGCCGACCACAGCGAGAAGGCGTCGAACGCGTCGCCGAGCTTGAACCACGGCCCCTGCGGCGCGTGGCCGAGCAGCCTCAAGACGTCCGTGACCGTGCGCGGCGAGAGCGGCACGCCCTCCGGGGGGACCATCGCGTGGCGCATCGCCGAGGCGGCGTCGAGCAAGGTCGCGAGCGCGTTCGGCAAGAGGACGGCGCCGGCGACGGGCGCGACGGCCGAACCCTTGATGCGCCCGCGCAAGAACCAGCTCATCGCGAAGAGCGCGACGCACGTCATCCCGAGCTCGAGCGGCGGCCCGACGACGCGCTTCGCGATCGTCTTGACCACGAACACGCGCTCGTCGCTCTTCGTCTCGTCGGCGACCTGACGATCGCTCATCGACGTGAGCTGCTCGGATTTGTCGAGCCGCTGCAGCGTGCTCGCCCGCGCGTCGACGCGGTAGGCGAGCGCGGCGCCGAGGAGCATCGACGCGAGCCACGCGAACAAGAAGTACCAGCGCGCGCGCCCCGCCGCAGCTTGGCGCGCCATCCCACGATCGGGCGCGAACAACAGCGCGACCGGCGACGGCGCGCCGTCGGCCTCCGCCGGGATCTCCGCCGATGCGGCGTCCGCCGCGCTCGCGTTTCCGTCCGCCATGCCACCCTCGCCGCCGCCGGGGCCGTAGCACGGCGCGCGCGGACGTCCAAACGCGAGAGCTCTCCGCTTGTTCCTGAGTCCGAGCCCACGCCGTGCGGGCTCGGGCTCGGGCGCAGGTGCGGGCTCGGGCTCGGGCTCGGGCTCGGGCTCGGGCTCGGGCTCGGGTGCGGGTGCGGGCGCAGGCTCGGGCTCGGGCTCGGGTGCGGGCGCAGGCTCGGGTGCGGGCTCGGGTGCGGGCGCAGGCTCGGGTGCGGGCTCGGGCTCGGGCTCGGGCTCGCGCTTGGGAGGTCACTCCCAGTCGGCCACGTACTCGCACGCGTCGTGGCCGCGGCAGCGGCACAGGCGCTCGACCACGGCCACCGATTTGGGTCGGCCGATCTCGATCGTGCGGCGCGTCCAGCCCTCGATCGAGAGGCAGTGCGCGCGGTGTGGCGTGGGGAAGTCCTCGATCCGGAGGCGGACGCCGCGCGTGCCCTCGGGCTTCGCGACGAGGCGGCCGCCCTCGTAGTGGTGGTTCCAGATGCCGGCGGCGATCGAGAGCACCGTGTTCGGGCTGATGACGCGATAGACGAGGCGCTGCCACACGCCCATCGCGTTCTCCGCGCCGTACGCGCCGATGTCGCGCGCGCGCGTGATGTCGCCGTCGTGGAAGAGGCGGCACGCGAGCTCCGTCGCCTCGATGAACTGCTTGAAGTCGACCCAGTGATCGCCCGCGGAGGCGAGCGTCTCGCCGAGCTCGGGCGACGCCGCGGCGCGGAGCTGGTCGCGCGACGTCTTGCCGAACCTGGCGAGGACGTAGCGTTCCCGCACGCGCACCGTGACGGCGCGCACGCGGGCGCGGGCCGCCCGATCCCCCATTTCGACTGCCCCCACACGAGAATCGTAGTCGATGGAGCGCCGACTCGCCCGGAGCTTCTCGGCCGACGCCGACCTCGGGCGCGAGGAATGAAAGGCGCGTACGGGGGGTTCGTCGAAGCGGAGAGCTGCCTCGTGAAGATGACGAACACCCATCCGCCGCGCGCCGAGAGGCGCGAACTCGACTCCCACCCGCGCCGCGCGCCGCGCTTCGCCGCTGCCGCCGCGCTCGCCCTCGCCCTCGGCGCGCTCGCCGTCGGCTGCGCGAAATCCCCGCCCGCGACGACCGCCGGTCCCGCCGTCGTCGAGACGACGCACGTCGTGACGCCGCCGCTCGCGACCGTCTCGCTGCCGCCGGCGCCCGTGCCTGCCACGTTCGACGTCGCGGCCCTCGCCGAGAAGGTGCAGCCGACCGTCGTCAACATCACTACGACCCAGGCCGCACGCCCGAACGAGGCCGAGGGCATGGACCCGTTCGAGTATTTCTTCGGCCCGCAAGGCCGCGCCCCGCACAGCGGCCACGAGCACATGCGGCGGAGCCAGGCGCTCGGCACCGGCTTCCTGATCGACGCGAACGGCTACGTGGTCACGAACGAGCACGTCGTGCACGACGCGTCCGACGTCCGCGTGAAGCTCGCCGACGACCGAGAGTTCAAGGCCGACATCGTCGGCCGCGATCCGCGCCTCGACATCGCGCTGCTGCACCTCGAGGGCGCGGCGAACCTGCCCGTCGCCGCGCTCGGCCAGAGCGATCCGCTGCGCGTCGGCGAGCACGTGCTCGCCGTCGGCAACCCGTTCGGCCTCGGCCACACGGTCACGCTCGGCATCGTGAGCGCGAAGGCGCGCTCCATCGGCGCCGGCCCGTACGACGACTTCATCCAGACCGACGCGTCGATCAACCCCGGCAACAGCGGCGGCCCCCTCTTCAACTGGCGCGGCGAGGTCGTGGGCATCAACACCGCGATCCGGCAAGGCGCGAACGGCATCGGCTTCGCCATCCCGATCGACGCCGTGAAGGACGTGCTCGGCCAGCTGCGCGAGAAGGGGCACGTCGATCGCGGCAAGCTCGGCCTCGCGTTCCAGCCCGTGAGCGCCGACCTCGCGACCGCGCTCGGCCTCGACGGCGCGCGCGGCGCGCTCGTGAACGAGGTCGCGCCGAACGGCGCGGCGCAGCGCGCGGGCATCCACGTCGGCGACGTCGTCCTCGCGGTCGACGGCACGCCCATCCGCCACGCCGAGGAGCTGCCGCGGCGCGTCGCGAAGAACCAGCCCGGCTCCGTGATCAAGCTCACCGTCGAGCGCGACCACCAGACGCGCGACGTGTCCGCCAAGCTCGACGCGCTGACCGACGACGACCGCGCGAGCGACGACGCGTCGGCGACGCACCCGCGCGCGCCGGCCGCGCCCGAGGCCGACAAGATCGGCATCTCGCTCAGCGACACGGGCAACGGCGTGCGCGTCGACGACGTGTCCGACACGAGCGCCGCGAAGGAGCTCTTCCCGGGCGACGTCATCGTCGAGCTGAACGGCGCGCCCGTGCGTGACGTCGCGGGCCTCCGCGCGGGGCTCGCGCGGGCGAAGCGCGGCTCGACCGCGCTCGTGAAGGTGCGCCGCGGCAAGATCACGCAGTACGCCGCGCTGCCCGTCCCTGCGTGAGCGCGGGCTTCGCGAGGCAGCGCGGCCTTCTGGAACGGCGCGCAGCTACGCGCCGCGACGCGCTGCGCGAGGTACGTCGGGCCCACACGAGGTAGAGCGTCGCGAGGCGAGCTGGGAGCACCAGCGACGCCCGCGGAGGTCGTTCGCGCGGCGACCTTGGCCCTACGTGGGTACAATGAGCGCGAAGCCCGGAGGTGTCAGGGGTTGGCTTAGCCACGAAGCGCCGCTGTGCGTGGCCGTCGCACATCGGCTATGTCGGTCGATCGACGAGAAAAATAGCGCGTGGGCGCGACCCGTTTGTCGAACCCGGCGATACTGGTTCGACCTACGGGCTGCTCGCTGCGCTTCGGCG
>DASYCF010000083.1:0-3157 GCA_036500365.1 Byssovorax sp. | reverse complement strand
GGCGGCGCGCACGGCAGCGCGCACGATCGCCTGCTTCGGCACGTTGCGCGCGAACGGGCCGCGCGCGTCGCTCGTCTCGGTCGGCATGCACTCGTACCCGCTCGGACCGGTGTACGGGTACGCGGCCTCGCCGACGTGCGGCTGCTTCGCGTCCTCGAACTTTCCGCCCGTCGACAGCGAGAGGAAATCCATGCCCGCCTCGGCGAAGCGCGCGCCGAAATACGCCGCGTCGTCGACGCGGCTCCCGCCCTCGATCACGTCGTCGCAGAGGAACCGGCAGCCGACGGTGAACGACGCGCCGACCGCGGCGCGCACGGCGGCGTAGACCTCGAGGGGCAGGCGCACGCGCTGCTCGCGCGGACCGCCGTAGCCGTCGCCCCGCGTGTTCAGCGCCGAGAGGAACGACGCCATCGTGTAGGCGTGCGCGTAGTGGAGCTCGACGCCGTCGAAGCCCGCGACCTTGGCGCGGACAGCGGCGCGCGCGAAGAGGTCGGGGAGCGCCTTCGGCAGATCGCGCACGTGCGGCTCGTCGACGTCGGTCACGCGCTCGCGGAAGCCGAAGCGGTACGACTCGAGCTCGCGCGGCGTGAGCACGCGCTCGACCGCGCCCTCGTCGAGCGACGCCAGGCGACCGCGCACCGTCGCCTCGTCGGCCGTCGCGAGCGCGTCGTCGCCGAGCTCGCGCGCGAGCCGCTCTCCGTGCGCGCGCGTGACGGCGAGGAACTGCGAGAAGAACCGATCGGGCGGCGGCCGCCGTCGGATGCGCAAGAAATCGATGAGCTGGAGGAAGAGCCGCGTCTTGCCTGCGCTGCGCTCCCGCACGCGCGCCGTGAGCTCGGCGAGGCCGGGCACGAAGCGATCGTGCCCCGCGCGCAGCAAGGGCCCGCTCGGCACGTCGCGGATGCCCGTCGCCTCGACGACGATCGCGCCGGGCTCTCCGTCGGCGAAGCGGCCGTACCAGTCGAGCACCTCCTTCGTGACGAAGCCGTCCTCGGTCGCGCGCCACGGGACCATCGCGGGCACCCACGTGCGCTCCTCGAGGCGAAGGCCGGAGGCGAGCTCGAGCGGCGAGAACAGCAGCGACGCGCGCGCCTCGGCCACGGTCGGGGCGCGGAGGACCGGCAGCGCGTGACGGATCTTCTCGGGCGGCTTCCACATGGCGCGCTCGGGTCATAGCACCGCGCCCGCGCGGCTCGTCAGCGGGCGCCGCGCCGCGGCGGCTCGGGCGGGGCGTGGAGCGGATCGTCGGGCCACGCGTGGCGCGGGTACTTGCGGCGGAGCTCCTTCGCGATCGAGGGGTAGTGCTTCGACCAGAAGCCGGCGAGGTCGCTCGTGACCTGCACCGCGCGCTGATTCGGCGCGAGGAGCTCGAGCAACACGGCGACCCTGCCTCGGGCGACGCGCGGCCCCTCCTTCATGTCGAAGAAGTCCTGGAGGCGCGAGGCGGCGCGCGGCGGCTGATCCTTGAGGTACTCGAGCGTCACCTTGCGTCCGCGCGCGAGCGTGATCGAGGTCGGCGCGACGACGTCGAGGTCCCGCGCCTGCTCGTGCGTCAGCCGGCCGCGGATGCGCGACGCGAGATCGCGCGCGCGAAGATCCTCGAAGCTCGTCGCGCCGTCGCAGAGCTCGGCGAGCGCCGCCTCGATCGCCGGCTCGTCGACGTCGGGCAGCCCGAGCTCGGGGGCGTGCGCGCGGGCGAACGCGACGCGGGCGAGGAACGCGTCGAGGGCGTCGTCGTTCGTGAACTTGCGCCAGCCGGCCGCGCGCACGGCGTCGGCGAGCACGCGCGCGGCGTCGCTGGACGGCGGCGCGACCGCGCGCTGCTCCTCGAGGACGAGCGCGCCGAGCTGAAGGCGCCGCACGCGCTCGACGCGGTGCTTGTCGCGGCTCCAGAGGAGCGTGTCCTCGTCGACCAGCTCGTCGGCGGCGATCTCGATGAGGGCGTCGAGGTCGGTCGCGTGCGCGAGCCGAACCATCGGGCCGTCGCTGCGCGTCGCCTCGCGCCGCTCCTCGACGTCGACCGCGATCACGAGATCGGTGTCGTCGACGGCGCTCGCCGGCGAGAGCGCCGCGGCGCCGCCGCCGGCGAACACGACCTCGCGCTCGGCGCGCGTGCGCGTCGCCGCGGCGCTCGTCCGCTTCAACCGGCCGACGCGATCGGGGAACGCGGCGAGGACGGCGAGGCCGAGCGCGCGCTCCTCGGCGTCGCGATCGAAGGGCGCGTCGGCGCGCGCGTCGAGCCTGCGCGCGAGCTGCTTCACGACGCGCGACACGGCGAGCGCGCGCCCGACGTCGACGCCCATCCGGCGCAGGTCCTGGGCGTCGAAGCGGGCGGACTCCGCCTCCTCGTAGCGCTCGAGCAGCGCGAGGACGTCCGAGCCGTGTCGAGCGTCGGCCCGCCGCGGCGCGCCGCCGAGATCGCGCTCGCCGAGGAGCGCCGCGATCGCCGCGCCGCGCGCCGCGACGCCGCGCCGCTCCGCCTCGACGACGAGCCGCGCGAGGCGTGGGTGCAGCGGGAGCGTCGCCATGCGCCGACCCACGTCCGTCACGCGCGCGTCGCCGCGACGAGCGGCGCCGAGGCGGACGAGCAGCGCCATCGCGGCGTCGATCGCGGCGGCGGGCGGCGCCTCGAACCAGGCGAAGCGCGCCGGATCGATGCCCACCGCGAGGAGCCCGAGCGCGGCGTCGGCGAGGTCGGCGCGCTGCGCGTCGGGCGCCTCGTGCGGCGGCCGCGCGTCGAAATCGCCCTTCGTGTAGAGCCGCACGCACACGCCCGGACGCGTGCGGCCCGCGCGGCCCGCGCGCTGCTCGGCGGAGGCCTGCGCGATCTTCTGGAGCTCGAGCGTCGGCAGGCCGGACCACGGCGAGTGCGACGCGACCCGCGCGAGCCCCGAGTCGACGACGGCGACGACGCCGTCGATCGTGACGCTCGTCTCGGCGACGTTCGTCGCGAGCACGACCTTGCGCCGCTCGGCGCGCCGCACGGCGCGGTCCTGATCGGCGGGCGACAGCGAGCCGTGGAGCTCGGCGACGAGGAGGTCGTGGTCGCGCGCGTACGTCGCGAGGGCGGCCCCCGCGCGGCGGATCTCGAGCGCGCCGGGCAGGAACACGAGCACGTCGCCGTCTCGCTGATCGGCGACGATCTGCTTCACCGCGG
>DASYCF010000082.1:0-13544 GCA_036500365.1 Byssovorax sp. | reverse complement strand
TCTGGCCGGCTTCGTTTCCACGTCTCGACGCCGCCCGGCGCGCGGTTCGTGAGCGGCGTGCGGCCGTCGCCGAGCGGCGGCGCGGACAACTACGAGGCCGACGTCACCGCGATCGACGAGGCGAGCTTCGCGGCGTTCGGCGCCCTCCGCGTGTCGACGGCGGGCGCGGGCGTCGTCGCGGCCGCGAAGGGCGTCGCGCTCGACGACGCGATCCTCGCGCGCTGGACGCAGGCAGAGGTCGACGCGATCGCGCGCTACGTGGGCCGAGCGCCCGACGATCGCTTCGTGGTGTTCGTCGCGCCGGGCACGCAGGACGTCACGCGCGGCAAGACCCTCGGCGACGGCGGCGCGTCGGTGCTCGTGCGCGTCGGCACGTCGATCACCTCGTCGAACCTCCTCGACGACTGGGTGCTCGCGCACGAGCTGGTGCACGTCGCGACGCCCTCGGTCGACGGCGCGCACGCCTGGTTCGCCGAGGGCCTCGCCACGTACGTCGAGCCGATCGCGCGCGCGCGCGCCGGCCTCACGACGTCCGAGCGCGTGTGGGGCGATCTCGTCGAAGGGTTGCCGCAGGGCCTGCCCAAGCCTGGCGACGGCGGCCTCGACGGCGAGCGCGACGTCGGCCGCGTGTACTGGGGCGGCGCGCTGGTGTTCCTGCTCGCCGACGTCGCGATTCGAGACGAGACGCGCGGCGCAAAATCGCTCGACGACGTGCTGCGCGCGTGGGCCGCGGCCGGCGGGAACGCCGAGGCGCACTGGACCGTCGCGCGGTGCCTCGAGGTCGGCGACGCGGCGACGGGCACGCGCGCGCTCTCCACGCTCGTCGCGCGCCACGGCGGGGGCGCGCCGAAGGAGGACCTCGCCGCGCTGTGGCGGCGCCTCGGCGTGGCGCGGAGCGGCGAGCGCCTGACCTTCGACGACGCGGCTCCGCTCGCGTCGATCCGCGAGGCGATCACCGCGACGCGGTGAGCCTCACGGCGCGGCGGTCTCGGGGCGGCGACGCGTGGTGGTCACGGACGTGCCGCCGACGAGGCGCTCCTCGCGCTCGATGACGACGTCCTCGCGCGCGTCGATGATCTCACGCGAGACGACGACAGAGCGGTCGTCGACGACCACGTGCTCCTCGGTCTGGTGCCAGCAGCAGCCGCTCTTCGACAGCGTCACGAGGCGCTTGGTCCTCGGTGCGACGCCGAACAAGCCGAGGTTCTCCTCGGTCAGCTTCGAGAGCGGCTTCGACACGACGAACCGCTGCGCCTTCTTCGACCAGAGAAAGACGCGGAACGTCGGGCCGCCGTAGGGGCCGCTCTCGTCGGCTGGACGGCGAAATCAGCTCGCCGTCGAAGTTGAAGTCGCCGACGTCGATCGTGCCCTGCGTGTCGTAGAGCGGCGCCGCGTTCACGACCGGCGCGCCGTTCTCGGCGACGGCGACGTGCACGCTCTCGAGCGCGATCGTCTGGCACCGGCAAAGGCGGGGGCGGCGTCGACGACCCCGCGGACGTTCGGCGCTCGCGACCGTGCTCGGCGCCCCGGCTAGACAACCGAGCGACGCTCGGGCGACGAGCGCGAGGCCGGCCCACGCGAGCGATCGGCGCACGACGGCCAGTACGCTGCCGCGCGCGGGCCCATTCCGACCCTCAACGTCGCGCGAGCTCGCGGAGCGCGACGCGCACGTCCTCGGCGTGGCGGCTCGGGAGCATCTCGTGGTTCACGATCGCGCGCACGACGCCGGCCCGATCGATGACGACGCTCACGCGGCGCTTGAAGAGGCCGAACGCGCGGAACGCGTCGAACGCGCGCTGGATGGCGCCGTCCTCGTCCGCGACGAGCGAGAACGGGATCTGGTACGTCGCGGCGAAGCGCGCGTGCGTCGCCTCACCGTCGGCGCTCACGCCGACGACGTGCGCGCCGAGCTCGCGAAAATCTTCGTACGCGTCGCGGAAGGCGCACGCCTCGCGGGTGCAGATCGGCGTGAAGTCCTTCGAATAGAAATAGACGACGACGGGGCCGGTCCGCGTGAGCTCGTCGAGCGCGATCTCGCGGCCGCGCTGGTCGCGCCCGCGGAAGTTCGGTGCGGGCGCGCCGATCTCGAGCACGAGCGACATGGTAGGCAGCGGCGGGCGCGCGGCAACGGCCCGCGCTCAGCGCGCGAGATCGACGACGAGCTTCGCGACGATCGCGAGCGAGACGGCGACGACGACGCCGCGGACGAGCCGCTCCCCGCCGCGCAGGGCCGCGCGCGCGCCGACCAAGGCGCCGAGCGCTTGCCCCGCCGCCATCGGCAGCGAGAGGCGCCAGTCGATGGTCCCGGCGATCGCGAAGCTGAGCAGCGAGCCGAGGTTCGACGCGAAGTTCGCGACCTTCGCGTTCGCCGTCGCCGACGTGAGATCGTCGCCGAACGCGGCGACGCCAGCCGCGATGAGGAACGTGCCGACGCCCGGCCCGAAGAAGCCGTCGTACGCGCCGAGCGCGAGCGTGATCGCGAACGCGAGCCACGGACGCGGCGGCGACGGCGCGCGCGCGATCACCTTGTGCGGCCTGCGCGCCGCGAAGAAGACCGCCGACGCGACGAGCAGCGCGAGCACGATCGGCCGCAGCGCGTCGGGCCGCACGAGGAGCAAGAGGCGCACGCCGAGGATCGCGCCGAGGAAGCCGCCCGCGAGCGCCGGGAGCACGCGCGCGCGATCGACGCGCCCCGCTCTCGCGTACGACGCGAGCGACGTCGCGGAGCCGAAGACGCTCTGGCCCTTGTTCGTCGCGAGCGCGATCGCCGGGCTCGGCAGCGCGAGGAGCAGCGCCGGGACGGTGACGAGGCCGCCGCCGCCGGCGATCGCGTCGACCGCGCCGGCGACCGCCGCGACGGCGACGAGCGCGGCGACGGTGCCGAGCGCGACGTCGCTCACGCCTGCGCAGCGGGAGCGGAGATCGGCGCGACGTCGGGCCGCGCGTCGAGGAGCGAGCGACCCGCCTCGGCGAGCAGCGCGGCGCGGACGGCGCGGTGCGGCGGGGCGACGCCGCCCTCGCCCGCGATCATGGCAGCGACCTCGGCGGCCTTCACGCCGCCCGAGCCGGTGATGCGCACGTCGACGTCGAGCGCGACGAGATCGCCGACGAGGCCGGCACGCGCGAGACACGACTGTGCGTCGGCGCCGCCGACCTCGGCCCGCGTGAGGTACGCGCGCACGTCGACGATCTTGCCGAGGCCGTCGAGCTCGCGCCGAACGGGCAGCGTCGACGCGGCCATCGCCTGCTCGGCGCGCCGCGCGAGCCACGCCTCGGCGCCCACGCCCCCGTCGTCGATCGCGGCGCGGGCGAACGCGATGACGTACCGCGCGCCGTGGATCGACTTCGCGAGGCCGATCGCGCCCTCCACGACGCGCACGGCGCCGGTGAAGCGCAGGCCCTGCGGGCTCCGCGCCGTCATGCGCGCGGTGAGGTCGGCGAGCGCGGCCGCGTCGAGGTCGTCCACGAGGCGCACGTCGACGTGCTCGTCGAGGCTGGCGACGCCGAGCGACAGCGCGGGCGCGAAGCTCATGTCGGGCTTCGGGTGGAAGCCGCGCGTGTACACGGCGGTCACGCCGGCGCGCCTCCACACGCGCGGGAGCTCGCGCACGACGTCGAGGTGGCCGAGGAGCGCCGTCGCCCCCGTCTTCTCGAAGCGGAACCGGTAGCGAAAGCCGCGCGGCCTGGTCGAGTCGACGCGCGGCCGGGGCGGCTCCGGTGCAGCCGCGACCGCGGCGACGTGGTCGTCGTCGGTCTGAATGTTGTCGTTGTCTACATCGGCGCTCGGGAGCGTGCGCGCGGCTTCGACGAGCGCGGGGGCCGACTCCGTGACGACGGGGAGGCGACGCTTCGCGCCGAGCTCCTCGAGGAAGTGGATGCGCTCGTCGCGCATCGCCGTCATGTCGCAGGCGACGCCGCAGTCGTAGCAGACGAGCCTCCGCTGATCGGCCTCCGCGTCCTCGACGTTCGTGTGGTGGACGAACGCGCCCGCGACCTTGCCGCACGGCGGGCTGAGGCGGCTCGCGAGCGCCTTGCGGTATTCGCGCGCGAGGAAGCCCTCGTCGAGGCCGACGCTGATGTGATCCCACGGGAGCTTCGCCGTGACGGGGATCGTGCCGAGGTACTTCGCGCGGTCGACGCCGAAGTGCGTGAACGCCTCCTCCCACACGCGCAGATCGAGCTGCTCGTCCCACGAGTCGAAGCGCGCGCCGCTCTTGAACGCGCGCTCGAGCACGTCGGCGAGCGGGCGATCGCCGCGCGCGAAGATGCCCTCGAGCACGCTGGCGTTCGCCTCGTGCGTGCGGAGCTTCACCGCGCGGTGCTTGCGCGCCTCCTCGCGGAGCACGGCCTGCTTCGTCGCGACCTCGGCGAGCGTGTCCATCGCGCACCACTGGAAGGGCGTGTGCGGCTTCGGCACGTGGGTCGACACGCTGACGGTGACCTCCGCGGGCTTGCCCTTGCCTGCGGCGCGCCGACCGACCTGCGCCGCGCGCGCGCCCGTGTCGACCACGCCGCGCACGTCGTCGATCGTCTCGGTCGGGAGGCCGATCATGAAGTAGAGCTTCATCTTGCCCCACCCGCGCGAGAACACGCGCTCGGCCGTCTCGAGGAGCTGCTCCTCGGTCACGTTCTTGTTCACGACGTCGCGCATGCGCTGCGTGCCCGCCTCGGGCGCGAACGTGAGGCCGGTCGCGCGGACGCGCTTGAGCTCGTCGAGCAGGTCGGGCTCGAGGCCGTACGCGCGCAGCGACGAGACGCCGAGCGAGACGCGCTCCTCGGCGAGGCGCTGCGCGACCTTCTTCACGAGCGGCGAGATGCACGAGACGTCGGCCGTCGAGAGCGCGGTGAGGCTCGCCTCGTCTTGGCCCGACTTCTTCACGGCGGCGAGCACCGTCTCGACGATCTCCTCGGGGTCGCGCTCGCGCACCGGCCGGTAGATCATGCCGGCCTGGCAGAAGCGGCAGCCCTCGGTGCAGCCGCGCGCGATCTCGATCGACATGCGGTCGAAGATCGCCTCGGGGCCGCCGGTGGGACCGTCGTCGGGGAACGGGAACTTCGCGAGGTCGACGAGCGCGCGCTCGACCGGCAGCGGCGCCTCCAAGACATCGTCGCGACGGACGACATACGAGAGCCCCGTGTCGGGGTCGACGCGCGTCGAATAGAGCGACGGCACGTACACGCCGCCGAGCTTCGCGAGCGCGAGGAGGCGCGCGGCGCGCGGCACGCCCTCGCGGCGGAGGCGCGTCCAGAGGAGCGCGACGTCGGTCGCCTTCTCCTCACCGTCGCCGATGACGAACGCGTCGACGAACGGCGCGAGCGGCTCGGGGTGGGTCGCCGTCGGGCCGCCTGCGACGACGAGCGGATCGCCGTCCGCGCGATCGCACGAGCGGAGCGGCACGCCGCCGAGCTCGAGCATGTTGAGCACGTTGGTGTACGTGAGCTCGAACTGGAGCGAGAAGCCGACCACGTCGAAGTCCCGGAGCGGCCTCCGCGACTCGAGCGACACGAGCGGGAGCGAGCGCGCGCGGAGCTCCTTCTCGAGATCGACCCACGGCGCGTAGCAGCGCTCGGCGAGCGTGCGCGGATCGTCGTTCAAGATCTTGTAGAGGATCTTGAAGCCGAGGTGGCTCATGCCGATGTCGTAGACGTCGGGGAACGCGAGGCACACGGTCGCTTCGGCCGAAGCCCAGTCCTTCACGACCGAGCCGACCTCGCCGCCCGCGTAGCGCGCCGGCTTCTCGACGCGATCGAGGAACGCGCCATACGGATGGTCGAGGAGCGGCGGCGCGGGGACCATGCGGCGCGAGCTAGCACGTGCGGCCGCGCGCGGCCACGCGGGTGGGCCGGTCGCGCTTGCGGGTGCTCTTCCCGGCTACTACGTTGTGCGGCTCCATGCCCGAACGCTTCGAGCTCGTCTCGAATTTCAGCCCTTGCGGGGATCAGCCACGCGCCCTCAAGGAGCTGACGGAGGCGTTCGCACGTGGCGAGACGTTCCAGACCCTGCTCGGCGTGACCGGCAGCGGCAAGACGTTCACCGCCGCGAAGCTCATCGAGACGCTCCAGCGGCCGACGCTCGTGCTCGCGCCGAACAAGACGCTCGCCGCGCAGCTCTACGGCGAGCTCCGCGATCTCTTCCCGAACAACGCGGTCCAGTATTTCGTCAGCTATTACGACTACTACCAGCCCGAGGCGTACGTCCCCTCGAGCGACACGTACATCGAGAAGGACGCGATCATCAACGACGCGATCGACCGCATGCGGCACGCGGCGACGCACGCGCTCCTCTCGCGGCAGGACGTCATCATCGTCGCGAGCGTGTCGTGCATCTACGGCATCGGCTCGGCCGAGAGCTACCACGGCCTGCTCATCCGCCTCGAGAAGGGCACCGAGTTCCGCCGCGACGTGCTCCTGCGGATGCTGGTCGACATCCAGTACCAGCGCAACGACGTCGACTTCCACCGCGGCACCTTCCGCGTGCGCGGCGACGTGGTCGAGATCTTCCCCGCTTACGAGGAGAAGACGGCCATCCGCGTCGAGTTCTTCGGCGACGAGATCGAGGCGATCAAGGAGGTCGACCCCATCCGCGGCAAGGTCCTCCGCTCGATGGATCGCTACGCCGTCTACCCCGGCTCGCACTACGTCACCGAGCAGCAGCAGATGCGCAAGGCCATCACGGCCATCCGCGAGGAGCTCCGCGATCGGCTCGAGTACTACGACAAGGCGGGGCGCTTCCTCGAGAAGCAGCGCATCGAGCAGCGCACGATGTACGACCTCGAGCTGCTCGAGCAGATGGGCTTCTGCCAAGGCATCGAGAACTACTCGCGCCACCTCTCGGGCCGCGTCACGGGCGAGCCGCCGCCGACGCTCATCGACTATTTCCCGCCCGACTTCCTGCTCATCGTCGACGAGTCGCACCAGACGATCCCGCAGGTCGGCGCGATGTACCGGGGCGATCGCGCGCGCAAGGAGACGCTCGTCGAGTACGGCTTCCGCCTGCCGAGCGCGCTCGACAACCGCCCGCTCAAGTTCGAGGAGTTCGAGGGCCACTACAACACCGTGCTCTTCGCGAGCGCGACGCCCGCCGACTACGAGGTGCAGAAGACGAGCGGCGTCGTCGTCGAGCAGATCATCCGCCCGACCGGGCTGCTCGACCCGCCGATCACCGTGCGCCCCGTCACCGGCCAGGTCGACGATCTGCTCGCGCGCATCCGCGAGCGCGCCGCGAAGAACGAGCGCGTGCTCGTGACCACGCTGACGAAGCGCATGGCCGAGGATCTGACCGAGTACTACACGGAGCTCGGCGTGCGCGTGCGCTACCTGCACAGCGACGTCGACACGCTCGAGCGCATCGAGATCCTCCGCGATCTGCGCCGCGGCGAGTTCGACGTGCTCGTCGGCATCAACCTCCTGCGCGAGGGCCTCGACCTGCCCGAGGTGAGCCTCGTCGCGATCCTCGACGCCGACAAGGAGGGCTTCCTCCGCAGCCCCCGCTCGCTCGTCCAGACGATCGGCCGCGCCGCGCGCAACGTGAACGGCGAAGTGATCATGTACGCCGACCGCGAGACGGACGCGATGCGCCACGCGATGACGGAGACGACGCGGCGGCGCCTCCTCCAGCAGAAGTACAACGAGGAGCACGGCATCACGCCGGCCACCGTCGTGAAGGCCATCTTCGACATGTCGCCGACGAGCGGCGCGCGCGACTACTACGCCGTCGCCAAGGGCGCGCCCGCGAACGGCAAGGGCGTCGGCGTCGAGGAGGACCTGTCCGAGCAGCTCGAGGCGCTCCGCCAGGAGATGTTCGCCGCGGCCGAGAACCTCGAGTTCGAGAAGGCGGCGCGCCTGCGCGATCAGATCCGGATCCTGCGCGGCGGCGCCGGCGAGGACGACGCGGGCGTTCCCGATCCACGTCGCACGATCTCGAAGCCGAAGGCCCGCGGCATGGCCGCGAAGAAGTCCGCCGGCGCGAAGTCCAGCGCGCCCGCCGCCGCCGCCGGTGGTCGCGGGCGAGGCCGCGGCCGCTACCGCTGAGCCGACGCGCGGCGCGCTGCGATCAGCGGCCGGTGAACCGGGGCGGGCGACGCTCGGCGAACGCAGCGAGCGCCTCGCCGAGGTCGTGCGACGGGAGGAACGCCGCGTTCCAGAGCGCGACGTGCCGCAGCCCCTCCTCGACGCCCTTTCCCGCGCACGCGTTCATGACCGACTTGATGCCCTCGACGACGAGCGGCGGGTTCGCGGCGATCTCGTCGGCCATGGCGCGCGCGGCGTCGAAGAGCGCGGTCGGCGTGTCGTAGACGTCGTTCACCAGGCCGATGCGCAGCGCGCGCGCCGCGTCGACGTCCTTGCCGGTGAGGGCGAGCTCGCGCGCGTGGCCCTCGCCCACGATGCGCGGCAGGCGCTGAAGGCTGCCGAGGTCGGCGACCATGCCGACCTTCACCTCGCGCACCGAGAACGTCGCGTTCGCCGCGGCGAGGCGCACGTCGCACGCGGCGATCAGATCGACGCCGCCGCCGATGCATCGGCCGTGCACGGCGGCGATGACGGGCACGCGCGCGCGCGCGACGCTGTCGTTCGCGGCTTGGAGCTCGTGGATGAGCGCGAGGAGCCGCGTGCGCTCGCGCGCCTTGGACTCGCCCGCGACCAGCGGACCGAGCTCGCCGACCATCCCGTTGAGGTCGAGCCCGTACGTGAAGTGGTCGCCCGAGCCGTGGAGCACCACGGCGCGCACGGCCTCGTCGGCGTCGAGCTCGGCGAACACGCGCGGGAGCTCGCGGTAGAAGTCGGGGCCGAGCGCGTTGCCCTTGCCCGGGCCGAGCAGCGCGACCTCGGCGACGGCGCCGCGCCGCTCGACGCGGAGCGCGCGCCTCGTGTCTTCGGTCATGCGTGGGCGATAGCGCGGCGCGGCTGCGTCGTCACCTCGGCGGCTCAGGCGGCGCAGCGGCCGCCTCGGCGATGCGATCGCGCAGCCACCGGCGCGCAGGGTCCGCGTGCGTGCGCTCGTGCCAGAGCGCGTGGATCGTGAACCCCTCGAGCGCGAGCTCGGGCGGCGGCGCGAGGACGGCGAGGCCGAGCGACGGCGCGAGCCTGTCGGCGATGCGCCTCGCGAGCGTGAGGATCAGATCGGTCGCGGCGACGACGTGCGGCGCGACGAGGAAGTGCGGCACCATCACCGCGACCCGTCGCGCGTGACCGAGGCGAGCGAGCGCGTCGTCGACGAAGCCGCCCTCGCGCTCGCGCGGCGCGATGAGCACGTGCCCCGCCTCGACGAAGCGCTTGAGCGTCAGGCGCTTGCCGGCGATCGGGTGCGACGCGCGCACCACGCACACGAACCGCTCGTCGAACAGGCGCCGCGCGTGCATCCCCGCCGTGACGTCGGCCGGGCGCAGCGGCGCGATGACGACGTCGATGTCCGGGTCGGCGAGCGCGAGGGAGATCGGCTCGGGGACCGTGCGCAGGCGAACGTCGACGAAGGGCGCCTCGGCGGCGAGGAGCGCGGCGAGCGCGGGCAAGACCGCGAGCCCGCCGTAGTCGCTCGTCGCGATCACGAAGCGCGCGCGCGCCGTGGCCGGGTCGAACGCCGCTCCTCCCGCGAGCGCGCCGGCGACGTCGGCGAGCGCGCGCCGGATCGCAGGCGCCAGCGCCTCGGCCCGCGGCGTCGGCGCCATGCCCGCCGAAGTCCGAACGAGCAGCGGATCGCCGACGACCTCCCGCAGCCGCGCGAGCGCGTGGCTCATCGCGCTCTGCGTGACGCCCAAGCGCGCCGCCGCCCGCGTCACGTGCCGCTCGTGGAGGAGCGCGTCGAGCGCGCGGAGCAGGTTCAAGTCGAGCGACGGATCGAGCGCCGCGGTCATGGCCCTATCATGAACCATGTTCATGTCGTGGATGCCAAGCATCGATTGTACACATGGCGATCGCGGACGCACCCTTGGTCTCGTCGGCGGCGGTGTCGCGGTCGACCCACAGGAGAGAGCCATGTACGTCGTCGCTGGGGTCACGGGGAACACGGGCAAGGTCGTGGCGGACGCGCTCCTCGCGCAGAAGAAACCGGTGCGCGTGATCGTGCGCGACGCCAAGAAGGGCGAGCCGTGGAAGGCGCGCGGCGCCGAGGTCGCCGTCGCGGAGCTCGACGACGCGGCCGCGCTGACGGCGGCGCTCCGCGGGGCCGAGGGCGCGTACCTGCTGCTGCCGCCGAACTTCGGCTCGACGTCGGTCCGCGCCGACAACGCGCGCCGCACGAAGGCGTTCGTCGACGCGATCGACGCGAGCGGCGTGAAGCACGTCGTCCTCTTGTCGTCGGTCGGCGCGCAGCACGCAGACGGCACGGGCCCGATCGCGTCGCTCCACGACGCGGAGATCGCGCTCGCGAAGACGCGCGCCGCCGTGACGTTCGTGCGCGCGAGCTACTTCATGGAGAACACGGCCAGCTCGCTCTACGCGCTCGGCGACGGCGCGCTGCCCGGCTTCCTGAAGCTCGACGTCGCGATCCCGATGGTCGCGACCGACGACATCGGCGCCGTCGCCGCGAAGGCCCTCCTCGAGGGCGGCAAGGGCAAGAGCGTCATCGAGCTCGCGGGCCCGCGCGACTACTCCCCGCGCGACGTCGCCGCCGCGCTGACGCGCATCCTCGGCAAGACCATCACCGCGCAGCTGGGCCCCGAGTCCGCCATCGTCCCCGCGCTGCAAGGCGCCGGCATGAACGACGAGTGGGCAGCGCTCTACCGCGACATGATCGTCGGCGTGAACAGCGGCCACGTCGCCTTCGAAGGCGGCGCCGCCCGCGCCCTCCGCGGCCCCACCGACCTCGACGTCGTCCTCCGCCGCCTCACCGCGAAGTAGAAGCACGCGCCCGACGCCCCGAAGCGCGCGAAGACCGGTAACGAACGTCGCGTCGAGTCGCCCGATGCGGCGTCAGACGGGTGCGACAGCGAGCAACGGAGCGGAGGCGTACTCTGGTACGCCGAGCACCGTAGCGGAGCTGCCGCGCCCGTATGGCGCCGCAGCGGGTGATTCGACCCTCAGGAGGGGGCGCCGAAGCTGCGCTGGAAGAGCTCTTTGATCGCCGCGCGCCCGTCGTCGGTGAGGTTCTGCGTGCCGACGCCGGCGAAGCTCTCGCTCGAGATGACGGGCTGCTGGTGGATCTCCCACGCGGCGCCGCTCCAGCGAAACCAGGCGCGCTTCTGCTGACAGAACACGTAGAGCGGCTTGTTCCAGAGGCGCGCGAGCTCGGCGCCCCAGCCGGTGCCGCCGCGCACGGTGCCGTCGTCCTGCAGCTGGCCGACGACGAAGACCTCGCTCGCGCCGTTGATCTGGTGCCAGATCGTCTGCAGCACGTTGCGCACGAGCGGGATGTCGCTGAGCACGCGGCCGAGGCGCTTCGACACGTAGACGAGGCTGAAGTCGCCCTTCTTGAGCTCCTCGTCGCTGAGCTTCACCACGCCGCGCGTGCGCTCGAGGAACTTGTGGCCCTCGAAGCTGTAGTTCTGCTCGGTCATGTGCCAGCGCTCGGCGCACGCGCCGAACTCCGCCTCGGCGCCCTTCGCGCCGCCGGACAGCAGGCGGAACTTGCGCGCGTCGCGCGGGCGGTCGGACGGCGGCGGGACGTCCTCGTCGATGATGCACATCGAGTGCGGGTCGAGGCGCAGCGCGAGCTCGGCGAGGTCCTTCGCGCCGTGATCCTTGAGGAGGCGGAGGCGGACGTGCTCGCGCTCACCCTCGAGGTACACGACGACGGAGAGGTACTTCTCGAAGCGCTCGATCGGGTCGCCGAGGCCCTGCTCGGGCGCGTGGCGCGAGTGCGACATCGCCGAGAGCCAGAGCTCCACGCTCCGCTCGCGCGCGAGCACGCCGAGCGCCTTGATGGCCTCCTCGCTCGCGTTCTGGAAGTCGAAGCCGTCGATGATGATGACGTCGGGCTCGAAGTGGGCGACCTCGCGCGCGAACGTGAGCGTCTCGAGGATCTTCGCGAGCGACGACTGGCCGCCGCGCACGCTCATCGGCGCGGTCTTCGCGTGGCCGAGGTGCGAGTAGATGAGGCGGCCGCGCTCGAGCTCGAGGCGCACGGCCTCCGGATCCTCGAGGCGGCTCTTCGCCGCGATCTCGTGGAAGATCTCGTCGTAGTAGGCGCGCACGTGGTCGACCGCGTGCTCGTGCGAGATGTGGAGGACCTTGCGATCGCGCAAGAGGTCGTCGAGCGCGATCTGCACGAGCATCGCGGTCTTGCCGACGCCCGCGCGCGAGACGACCACGCCGACGTTGCCGCGCCCGAGCCCCCCGTGCGTCGACTTTTCGAAGACCCTCATGGGGCTCCGCTCGTTCACGTCCTTGCGATACATGACGCGCATCCTCCCTACTTGGCCTTCTTCGCCTGCTCTTCTTTGTACTTCTTGACGAGCTCCTCGCCCAGCGCCGTGGGAATCGGCGCGTAGCGCGAGAACTCCATCGTGAACTCGGCCTTGCCCTGGGTGGCCGAGCGGAGCACGGTCGAGAAGCCGAACATCTCGGCGAGCGGGACCTCGGCCTCGACGCGCGAGAAGCCGTCGCCCTCGGTCGTGCCGATGATGATGCCGCGGCGCTGCATCAGGATGCCGACGATGCCGCCCTGGTACTCGCTCGGCCCCTCGCTCGCGACCTTCATGAGCGGCTCGAGGATCTGCGGGCCGGCCTTCGGGTACGTCTCGCGCCAGGCGCCGCGCGCGGCCTCCTGGAAGGCGATGTCGCTCGAGTCGACGGCGTGCGACGCGCCGTCGTCCAAGGTCACGCTGACGCCCGTCACGGGCGCGCCGACGAGCGCGCCCTTCGGGAGCATCGAGCGGAAGCCCTTCTCGACGGCGGGGATGAACTCGCGCGGGATCGAGCCGCCGACGATCTGGTCGTCGAAGCGGAAGGGCGCCTCCGCCCACGGCTCGATGAAGCCGCCGATCTTGCCGTACTGGCCCGAGCCGCCGGTCTGCTTCTTGTGCGTGTAGTTGTAGTCCACGCGGCGCGTGATCGTCTCGCGGTAGGCGACGCGCGGCGGGCTCGTCACGACCTCGGCGCCGTACTCGCGCTTCATGCGCTCGACGTACACGTCGAGGTGGAGCTCGCCCATGCCGCTGATGATCGTCTCGTTCGTCTCGGCGTCGGCGCCCACGCGGAACGTCGGGTCCTCCTTCGTGAAGCGGCGGAGCGCCTTCGACATGTTCGTCTGCGCCTTGTTGTCCTTCGGCGTGACGGTGAGCGAGATGACCGGATCGGGCACGTGCATCGACGTCATCGCGACATTGAACGTGCCGTCGGTGAACGTGTCGCCCGAGTTGCAGTCGATGCCGAAGATCGCGCAGATGTCTCCCGCGCCGGCTTCGGTGATCTCTTCTTTGTCGTCGGCGTGCATGCGCACGAGCCGGCCGACCTTCGTCTTCTTGCCGTTACGCGAGTTGACGATGAAGTCGTCCTTCTTGACGCGGCCCTGGTACACGCGCACGTAGGTGAGCTGACCGTAACGGCCATCCTCGAGCTTGAACGCGAGCATGACGAGCGCCTTCTCGGGGTTCGACTCGAGGACGAGC
>DASYCF010000081.1:0-3868 GCA_036500365.1 Byssovorax sp. | reverse complement strand
TTCTTGAACAGCTGCAGATCGTAGGCTTTGCCGTAGCGCTCTTCTTCGTGGAACGCTTTGACCGCGGCAGCCGCGCGCAAGTTGCGGCCGGGCGGTTTGGCGGTGCCGTTACCGTCGCTCATGCGCCGGCTCCTTCGGCTGCGGCCGCTGCCGTCGGATCGAGCGGCTCGCCTTCGAGCGCTTGCAGCTCGCTCTCGATGCGTTGTTCTTCGGCGAAGGCAGCGTAAAGGCCGCCGGAGCGCCGCAGCTCGTCATGCGTGCCGCGCTCGACGACACGCCCGCGATCGAGCACGATGATTTCGTCACAGTGCGAGGCGGCGGCCACGCGGTGCGTGATCAAGATCAACGAGCGCGCTTTGCGTTGGCGATCGATGGCGTCGAGAATGCCGCGCTCGGTGCGGGCGTCGACGGCGCTGAGCGGATCGTCGAGCACCAAGACTTGCGGTTCGGAGACGAACGCGGCTGCCAACGCGGTGCGCTGCTTCTGCCCACCCGAAAGCTGCACGCCGCGCTCGCCGACCACGGTGTCGAAGCCCTCGGGCAGCGACTCGATCTCGCTCGCGATCTCGGCCTCGGCCGCGGCGTGGCGGATGGTGCGCTGCGCGTCGTCGTCGTCGCGCTCGTCGAGCGAGTAGCCGACGTTCTCGCTCACGGTCGTGGAGAACAAGAACGCGTCCTGCTGCGCGTAGCCGATGCTCGCGCGCACGGTCTCGAGCGGCAGATCGCAGACGTCCGCGCCATCGAGGAACACGGTGCCCCGCGGCGTGGGCAGGAGGCGCGCGAGCAGCACAGCGAGCGTGCTCTTGCCCGAGCCGGTGCGCCCGACGATCGCGAGCGAGCGGCCGGCGGGCACGTCGAACGACACGTCCTCGAGCACCTTGCGCGCGCCATACGCGAACCCGAGGTGCTCGACGCGCACGGCGCCGGCGACGTGGTCGGGCGCCGGCAGCGGTCCGCTCAGGACCTCGGGCACGGCGTCGAAGATGACCTTCAGCCGCTCGTAGCCGGCGCGGCCGCGCTGCACGATCGCCCAGACGAAGCCGAGCGCGAGCATCGGCCACGTGATGCGCTGGAGCGCGAGCCAAAAGGCGACGAAATCGCCCTTCGTCATCTCGCCGCGGAGCACGAGCTCGCCGCCGTACCAGAACACGACGAGGGCGCCGACCGAGCTGATCGCCCCCATGATCGGGCCCATCGAGCCGCGGACGCGGGCGAGCGCGAGGTTCTTCTCGAGGTAGCGATCGTTCACCTTCGAGAACGCGCGCGCCTCGGACTCCTCGAGCGTGAACGAGCGCACGACGCGCACGCCCGCGAGGCTCGCGAGCACGCGATCGCTCATCTGCCCGATCGACTCCTGCGCCTCGCGGTTGAACTTGAAGAGGCGCGGCGACACGTACCGCGTGAACGAGACGAGCAGCGGCAGCGTGGCCAGCGCGGCGACGGTGAGCTTGCCCGACCGGCTGATCATGACCCAGAGCGCGCTCGAGAACGCGAGGATGCTGCTCACCACGTTGAGGATGCCGAAGCCGAGCAGGAGCCGGACCTGCGTGAGGTCGTTCGTCGCGCGGCTCATGATCTCGCCCGTCGGCATCTTGCGGAAGAACGCGGGGCCGAGCTTGTGCAGGCGCGCGAGCAGCGTGGCGCGGAGCTGGTACTCGACGTTGCGCCCGCCGGTGAAGATCGTGACGCGCGAGAGCACGCGCCCGAGGGCGGCGAGCACGGCGACGAGCAGCATCATCAGCGCGGCGCGGACGCCCGCCTCGACCTGCGACGACGTCGCGGCGTCGACCGCGCTCTTCACGAACAGATCGCGCCGGCCCATGAGGTACTGCTGGGCGACGATGAGCAGCGTGCCTGCGACGTAGAGCCACAGGTTCTGGCGGAACTGCGCGGCGAGCCCGACGGGGTACTCGCGCGCCCCGGTCTCGTCGCCGCCGCGCGCACCCGAGGGCGCCGCGGCTTCGTTCTTCGGTTCGTCCGACATCAGCGAGCCTTGGGCGGTGGGATGGGCCTGCGGTGCGAGCTCTGGAACGACGCGCGCGGCGCCGCCACCGGCTCGAGCTCGGTCAGGTCGAAATGCGTGGACAAAAGGCCCAGCATGACGCGCGCGCCGCCCCGCCCGTCGAGCTCGCTCACGTGGCCGACCTTCTCGGCGAAGGGGCCGGAGCGCACGCGGACGCGGTCGCCGCGCTCGATCGGCGTGGTCGCCGCGGCGCGGCGGCGCGGGCGCACGCCGCCGCGGCTCGGCCGACGGCCCGCCTCCGGCGGCGACGCGACGACACGGCGCAGGCCCGCCAGCGCGACGAGCGCGTCGCCGAGCTGCTCGTCGAGGAGGTCCGCGTGCGCGATCGCCGTCGCGCGCGGGACGATCCACCCGACGCGCAGGTCCGCCGGCGGGCTCGCGCGCGACCACGTGTCGAGCGACGCGCGCGTGACGTCGCGGCTCGGCGTCTCGGCGTCGCCGAGGCGCGCGGTGAACTGCTCGGGCAGCGACGGGAGCG
Source organism: Byssovorax sp. (assembly GCA_036500365.1). Lineage (GTDB taxonomy): Bacteria > Myxococcota_A > Polyangia > Polyangiales > Polyangiaceae > DASYCF01. Next base: position 1,367 of record DASYCF010000081.1, on the reverse strand, counting down.
CCGACGCGAGCCGCGCGCGCACGACCTCTTGCTCCAGCGCGCGGGCGTGGAACGTGAGCCGCAGCTCCACGCCTTCGCCGTCGACGCGGACGCCGAGCCCGGCCTCGTCGGCGGCGTCGCCCCGGACGAGGCCGACCCACACGGCAGCGTGCTGGTCTTCGCCGGTCGCCACGTCGGCGCGGACGTCGAGCGCGGGCCCGTCGTCGCCGAGGCGCCGCGCGACGCCCTTGGCCCACGCGATCGCGCGGCGCACGAGCTGGGCGCGCCGCTCGTCCGCCGGGCTCGCCGCTCGGAGCGCGTCGAAATCGCGGGCGGTCAAAGAGAGCGGGGCCAGTCTCACGGAGCATGTCCGCTCGAGTCGACCACGAGGCGTCGACGTCGAGGGGGCGCGGATGCTACTGCGACGATCGCACGCGGTCCACCCTGCGCGCGAGACCGAAACGGTGACGCGCGTCGTCGATCGCAGCGGGCGGCGCGGCCCGGACGCCCACTCGCGTCCGGTCGGTCAGTCCACGAGGGCGAGGAGCATCGAGAGCTCGGGCACGTAGCTCCGGATGTTGATCAGCGTCGCCACGACCTCGCGCACCATCGCGCGCTGCGCGACCTCGGCCACGACGCCGCAGAGGAGGGAGCGCAGGATGCTCGACGTGGCCTCGAGGCCGTGGCCGAGCAGCAGGACCTCCCGCGTCCCGCGCGCCTGCGTCTCGAAGCTGCCGAAGTCGAGCAGGCGCGCGCATGCGATCGCGCCCTGCTGCGCGGCGTCGACCAGGTCCGTCGTGGCACGGATGAACGGCACCAGCCCTTCGTCGACCGCGCGCCGCGCGATGTCGCGCATACCCTCGTGGCTGCAGACACCGAGCTCGAGCGCCGCGGCGAGGTACGCGTCGACGCGCTCGATCGCCACGGCGACCGTGGGCCGGATCGTCCCCTCGGCGAACGCGTGACCGGGCGGGAGCGCGGCCATGATGCGGTGCCGCTCGGCCGCGAGCGCGGCGTCGATCGCGGCGAGGAGCGCGCCCGACGCGGTGAAGCGGCCGCGCAGGTCCACCGGGAACGTGCGCATCGTGGCCGCGTCGTCGGACGGCGGCGGAGCGGGCGCCGGCGCGCGCCCTCGCTGCGGCGGGCGCGGCGCGATCGCAGCCAGCGCCGCGGCGCGCGCGTCGGGATCGAGGAGGCAGCGGCCGAGGTCCTCGGCGGCGGCGCGCGCCGAGTCCCAGCGCTCGCCAGGATCCTTGCGGAGCAGCCGGGTCAGCACTGCGTCGAGGTCCGCCGGCACCTCGACGCCGCGGACCGAGAGCGGCGTCGGATCTGCGTGCACGACGCGGAACGCGGTAGCGATCGCGCTCGCCGCGCGAAACGGCCTCGAC
>DASYCF010000080.1:0-1577 GCA_036500365.1 Byssovorax sp. | reverse complement strand
CATCAGCGGCCACGCGACCCAGGCCGGCACCGTCGCGACGGCGACGGCGGCTGCCATCGAGCCCCAGACGATGCGCGCGTCCGCCGCCGCGACGATCGAGCCGTGCCGCGCCCGCCGCGCCCTCACGCCTGCGCGCACGATCGAGGCGGCGAGCGGGAACGCGAGGGCGCCGCTCGCGATGCCCCAAGCGACGCCGGAGCCGACGGTCCCGTAGAGCTCGCCGACGATGCCGCCCACGAGCGCGCCGGCGCCCGCGAGCGCGAGGAGCACCCGCCGCCCGAAGGCGGGCGCCTCCCCGTCGTCCTCCGCGTCGCGGGCGGCGCGCGTCACGACGACGCCGATGATCGCGCTCAAGGCCGCCGCGAGCACCATGGGCGTCGCGATCCCGAGCTGGGGCGGCGCGATGCCCACGATCGGGCTCGTGAAGAAGCGCGTCGAGGCGTAGCCGATCATCGCGCCGAGGAGCGCGAACGGGAGCGCGAGCTGCGGCGTGCGCCGCTGGGGGGTCCGCATGCGTCGTCCTCTCTCGGCGCTCCAGCGTAGCGGACGCCGACGCGCTGTCCCGTCGCTTGTTGCAAACGTCGCGGACGTGTGTGTGCTCTTGGGTCACTTGCGCCGACCCCCGGCTCATGGTTCAGCACGGCTCGGTGCCACCCCTCCTCAAGCGCCTGCTCCTCGCGGTGGTGATCCTGGCGGCGCTCGTCGGGTCGGCGTTCGCGGCGCAGCGGGTGTTCTTCGGACCCAAGCCGCCGCCGACCTTCGACACCGTGAAGGTCCACCGCGGCCACGTCGTGGCCCACGTCACGGCGACGGGAACGCTCTCCGCGCTCGTCACGGTCCAGGTCGGCGCCCAGGTCTCCGGCCGCGTCGCGGCGCTGCACGCCGACTGGAACTCCGAGGTGAAGAAGGGCCAGCTCATCGCGGAGCTCGACCCCGAGCTCTACAAAGCCGCCGTCTCGCAGGCGCGCGCGAACCTGACGCAGGCGCGCGGCCAGTTCGCCAAATCCAAGGCGCAGGCCGAGAACGCGCGCCTCGCCCTCGGTCGCGCGGAGGCCCTCGAGAAGGACGGCCTCGTGTCGGCTGGCGATCTCGAGACGGCGCGCGCCAACGCCGCCGCAGCGAAGGCCGACGTCCTCGCGCAGCAGGGCGCCATCGAGCAGGCGAGCGCGCAGCTCGAGGGCGCGCAGGTCAACCTCAAGTACACGCGCATCATCTCGCCCGTCGACGGCACCGTGATCTCGCGCAGCGTCGACGTCGGCCAGACGGTCGCCGCGTCGCTGCAGGCGCCGGTGCTGTTCGTGATCGCCGAAGATCTCCGGAAAATGCAGGTCGACACGAGCGTCTCCGAGGGCGACGTCGGCAAGCTCACGGCGGCCATGACGGCGACGTTCGTCGTCGACGCGTTCCCGAGCGAGAAGTTCTCCGGCACCGTTCGGCAGATCCGCAACGCGGCGACGAACGTGCAAAACGTCGTCACGTACGACGCCGTGCTCGACGTCGCGAACGCGGATCTCCGGCTGCGCCCCGGCATGACGGCGAACGCGACCTTCGTGTACGCCGAGAAGGACGACGTGCTC
>DASYCF010000079.1:0-7727 GCA_036500365.1 Byssovorax sp. | reverse complement strand
GGCGGCCGCCACACGCCGTTCTTCACCAACTACCGCCCGCAGTTCTACATGCGGACGACCGACGTGACCGGCACCGTGCACCTGCCCGAAGGCGTGAAGATGGTCATGCCGGGCGACAACATCACCATGAACATCGAGCTCATCGCGCCCGTCGCGCTCGAAGAGCAGATGCGCTTCGCCATTCGCGAGGGCGGCAAGACCGTCGGCGCCGGCGTCGTCACCAAGATCCTCGAGTAAGCGAAGCGAGTAAAAACACATGCCCGATACGACCAAAATTCGGATCCGCCTCAAGGCGTTCGACCACCAGCTCCTCGACAAGTCGACAAGCGACATCGTCGAGACGGCGAAGAGGACGGGCGCGCACGTGGCGGGTCCCATCCCGCTGCCGACGGAGATCCGTCGCTACACCGTCCTCCGCGGGCCGCACGTCGACAAGAAGTCGCGCGAGCAGTTCGAGATCCGGACGCACAAGCGCCTGCTCGACATCATCGAGCCGACGCAGCAAACCCTGGACGCGTTGATGAAGCTGGACCTCTCGGCCGGCGTCGACGTCGAGATCAAGTCGTAGGAGGCGCGCGCCATGAAGGTCACCGTATTCAACCTGAAGCGCGAGAAGGTCGGCGAGCTCGACCTCGCCGACGAAGTGTTCGGCGCCGAGGTCAAGGAGCACCTCTTCTACGAAGTGGTGAAGGCCCAGCTCGCCTCGCGGCGTGCGGGCACGAAGGCCACGAAGGAGCGCTCGGCCGTCAGCGGCTCTTCGAAGAAGCTCTACCGCCAGAAGGGCACCGGCCGCGCTCGTCAGGGCTCGCTCCGCGCCCCGCACCACCCGGGCGGCGGCATGGCCCACGCCCTCGAGCCGAAGGACTGGAGCTACCGCCCGCCGCGCAAGGTGCGCATCGGCGCGCTCAAGTCCGCGCTCAGCATGTTCGCGAAGGAAGGCCGCCTGGTCGTCTGCGACACGCTCGAGCTCTCCGAGATCAAGACGAAGGCGTTCGCCGCCACGCTCTCGACGCTCGAGGTCGGCAAGAAGTCGCTCGTCGTCGACGAGGCCGGCAACGACAAGCTCGTGAAGAGCATTCGCAACCTGGAAAACCACCACTTCCTGCCGCCCGAGGGCGTCAACGTCTATGACCTCCTCCGCCACGACCACCTGGTCGTGTCGAAGGCGGCGGCGAAGGCGCTCGAAGCGCGCTTGCTCGGCACCGCGCCGAAGGCGGGGTGAGGGAGATCGCCATGCGTCACGAAGACATCATCAAGAAGCCGATCATCCTCACGGAGAAGTCGAGCCGCCTGCGCGAGAACCAGAATCAGGTGATCTTCGAGGTCCACAAGGACGCGAACAAGATCCAGATCAAGGACGCCATCCAGACCCTCTTCAAGGTCGGCGTCGTCGACGTGAACACCCTCGTCCTGCGCGGCAAAGAGAAGCGCATGGGGCGCGGCACGGCGCGGCTCCGGAACTGGAAGAAGGCGATCGTCACGCTGAAGGCGGGCGATCAGATTCAGTTCTTCGACGAGAAGGCGGAGTAGCCATGGGTATCCGTTCGTACAAGCCGACGTCGCCCGCGCGGCGTTACTACTCCGTCAGTGACTTCAAGGAGGTCACGACGAAGGAGCCCGAGCGCTCGCTCCTCGAGAAGCAGAACTCGACGGGCGGCCGCAACAACGCGGGCCGCATCACGAGCCGCTTCCGCGGCGGCGGCCACAAGCAGCGGTATCGCGTCATCGACTTCCGCCGCGACAAGGTGGGCGTGCCCGCCACCGTCGCGACGATCGAGTACGACCCGAACCGCACGGCGCGCATCGCGCTCCTGCACTACGCGGACGGCGAGAAGCGCTACATCCTCGCGCCCGACGGGCTCGAGGTCGGCGCGCAGCTGCTCTCGAGCCGCAACGCGGACATCAAGCCCGGCAACAGCCTCACGCTGCGCTTCATCCCGCCCGGCACGAGCATCCACAACGTCGAGCTCCGCAAGGGCAAGGGCGGCCAGCTCGTGCGCTCCGCGGGCGTCGCCGCGCAGCTCATGGCGAAGGACGCGACGTGGGCCCAGGTGCGCCTGCCGAGCGGCGAGATCCGCAAGGTGCACCTCGACTGCCGCGCCACGGTCGGCCAAGTGTCGAACGGCGACCACGCGAACATCAGCCTCGGCAAGGCCGGGCGTTCGCGCTGGCTCGGGCGTCGCCCGCACAACCGCGGTGTCACGATGAACCCGGTCGATCACCCGATGGGCGGCGGCGAAGGCCGCACGTCGGGCGGTCGCCACCCGTGCTCGCCGTGGGGTCAATTGGCGAAGGGCTTGAAGACGCGCAACAACAAGCGGACCGACGGGATGATCATCCGTCGTCGCAAGGCGAAGGGTTGAGTCATGCCTCGTAGCATCAAGAAGGGTCCGTTCGTCGACGGCCACCTCCTCGAGAAGATCCAGGCGGCCAACGCCACGAGCTCGAAGAAGGTCATCCGCACCTGGTCGCGTCGTTCGACCATCATCCCCGATTCGGTCGGCCTCACGTTCGCCGTGCACAACGGGCGCAAGTTCGTGCCCGTGTTCGTCACGGAGAACATGGTCGGCCACAAGCTCGGCGAGTTCGCGCCGACCCGCACCTTCCACGGCCACTCCGGCGACAAGAAGGCGAAGGTAGGCGGCAAGAGTCCGAGCGCGCCGCCGCCGCCGCGCTGAAGCGGGGCTGCGGCGCCATACGGGCGCATTCGCTCCGCTACGGTGCTCGGCGTACGAGAGTACGCCTGCGCTCCGTTGCTCGCGATTGCACCCGTCTGACGCCGCATCACTCCGCTTCAGAGCGGGGCTTCTGGTAGGCCACGTCGACTCCGCCTCAGAGCGGAGTATCTGGTAGGCCACGTCACTCCGCCTCAGAGCGGAGTTTCTTGTTACTCGAGGGACGGGCGTGGCGCCTTGCGGTGCCGCGCCCGTTGTCATTCGAGGTTCAGGCGAGCCTTCATCGACGCGATGGCCTCTTTGAGGCGGGGGTCGTCGTGCATGCAGCATGGGCCGCCGCGGCGGCGGCAGTCGTTGCCGAGCAGGACGAGCTGACCGAACGCGCGCGCGTCGCCGTCGACCTTGGCGCGCTCGATGAGCTCGGCCTTCTTGTCGCACGGCGACGTGCGGAGCTCCCACGCGACGCGCATCGCGGGCGTCCCGCGCGCGACGATGGCGGGGCTCTTCAGCAGGTCCTCGGCGCGCTTCGCGGCGTGCGAGCCGCCGCGCGTGGTGACGAGCTCGTACAGGATGTCGTCGCCGTGCGTGCCCATGCGCTGCGTGATCATGTCGAAGAGCTCGTCCGCCGCCGAGCCGCCGCCGACCATGATGCGCATCGCGAGGTCGACCACGGTCGCCCGGAGGTCGCGGTCCTCGATGGCGGTGGGATCCTTCTGCACGAGCGCGTCGATGTCGGCGACGGCGGCGCGGTGGTTGCCGACGAGGAGGTCCTTCTCGAGCTTCGCCCGGAGCTCTGCCGCGCTCACCCCGGGCGTCGCGTCTGCGTGCAGGACGCGCGCGTTGCCCGACGGCTCCGCGCCCGAGGCGCGCGCCGCCGCGCTCGCAGCGCTCACCGAGGGCGCGTTCGCGGTCGGCGCGGACGACGGGGCGGCGGCGCTGGCGCTCGCCGTTACCGCGGGCGGGAGCTCGGCGTTCGAGTCGAGGTCGAACTGCACGGCGAGCGCGTCGGCGTCGACGGGACCGCGCACCGCGATCGCGAGCGCGATGACGAGGACGATCGCGCCCGCCCCCGCGACGACGGCGCGCACCTCGCGCGGCATGGGCTCGCCCTCGGGCCGGCGCGGGCGCGCGTTGCCCGTCCTCGGCGCGAACCCAGCGGGTGGCGCGCGGCCCGGGCCGGCGGTCACGCGGGGGTCACCGCGCGCCGCCGCGCTCGCTCAAAAGGTCCCGGCGAGGCCGGCATAGCCGGGCTTGAGCACGAGGTTGGCCGAGCCCGTCGTCGGCGCGGCGGCGGGCCCGCGCTTCACGAACGCGAGCGTCACCAGCGTGGCGCCCGCCGCGAGGCCGACCGCGCCCGTGATGAGGCCGATGTTCGCGACCGTCTGCGCAGACTTGCCGGAGCTCTTCGCGTCGGCGTCGGTCGTGCCCTGCGTACAGTTGTTGTTCGGGCAGTCCTTCTGCAGCGTGCTGAAGTCCGAGCTCGCCGAGGAGCCCTCGATCGCGAACAGCACCATGCCGACGACGCCGACGCCGCCAGCGACGATGCCCGCGATCAGCAGCGGCTTGTTCGGCTTGCCCTTCGGACCGCTCTCGACGACGGGCGCCTCGGTCGCGACGGCGGCGGCGGGCGGCGCGGCGTCGAGCGGCAGATCGCGCTTGTCGCCGGCGACGAGCGCGATGTTCTGCGTGATCGGCGCCTTGCCCGCGCTCACCACGACGACGTCGACGTTGCCGGGCGTGAACGGCTGCGGCTTGCCCCAGTCGGACTGCGGGACGTCGGTGCCGCTGACGCGCACGGTGGTCGACGCATCGGCGTGGGCCACGTTGATCGTCACGATCGCGAGCTTGTTGCCGACCTCGTCGCGCTCGAGGCGCGCGGAGTCACGCGTCGGCGCGTACTTCGGCTCCGAGGTGGCGCGCGCGTCGGCCTCGTCGAACACCTTCTGGAACTCGACGTACGCCGCGCGTGAGTCGCCGAGCTGCGCCATGCAGCGCGCGATGTAGAGGTGGGAGTTCGGGCTCGCCACGGTCGCGTACGACTGCTTGAAGAGCTCGAGCGCTTCGGCGTAGCGCTTGGCGTTGTACGCGTCGTCCGCCTTCTTGAAGAGGGACTGCGCGCGGGCGACCTCGCCGCCCTTTCCCCTGCCTTGCGCGTACGCGGGCGTCGGCGCCAGCATGGGGAGGGACAGCGCCGCCAACAACACCCCGAACCAAGCCTGATTTCGCACGATCCTCGACCCTCTCGATCTTGCGGATCCCCGGTCGCGCCGCCGCCCACCGCGCGGCGCGAGCTCAGATCCCGGACGGATTGTACTTCTTCGGCTTCGGCTGCGGCGATGACTTCGGCTTCGCCGCGCCGGCCGCCCTGGGCGAGGACGACTTGGGCGCGCTCGCCTTCGACGGCGTGGACGACTTCGACTTCGGCTCCGCGGTCGGCGCCTCGGCAGGCGCCGCGCTCGGCGCCTCGGCAGCAGGCGCGGCGCTCGCGGTGGGCGTCGGCGCGGCCGTCTCGGCGGCGCTCGGCGGAGGGGCGGGCGCAGGTGCCGCGGTGGCGGTCGAGGGCGCCGCGCCGCTCGGCTCGGGCGGCGGAGTCGACGGCGCGGCGGCTGCGACGGTCGCGGTGGGCGCCGCGCCCGCGGTGCCGCCCCCCGCGCATCGCGACCGCGATTCCGCCGAGGATCACGCACGCGCCGAGCGCCGCGCCGACGATGTATTTCAGGTTCGGCCTGCGCGGCGGCAGCCCGATGTCGTCGTCGCCGAAGCCGTCTTCCGTGGCCGCGTCGCTCGTCGGGGGCGCTTCCGCGACGCTCGGCGCCGCGGCGACGTCGCTCGCGGCGCTCTCCTCGGCAGGCGCGCTCGCGTCGACGTCGACGTCGGCCTCGGCCTTCGCGGGCTCGGCCGCGAGCTCGCGCTTCGGCGACACCGGCGCGGGCGTCTTCGGCGACAGGGGCGACGGCGTCGCCTCGCCCAGCGCCGCGACGATGTTCCTCGACGGCTTGCTGAGGCTCTCTTCGAGGCCGGCGATCGCCGCCTTCAAGTCCTGCGAGCGCTTCTCTTGCGCGTCGCTGAGCGCGCGCTTCACGAACTCGGAGACGTCCTCGTCGGTCGTCGGCTCGAGCGTCGCGCCGATCTGCACGATGGCCTTCTGCAGCTCGACCGCGGTCGCGTAGCGCTTCGCCGGGTCCTTCTCGAGCGTCTTCAGGATGAGCTTGTCGAGCTCGACGGGGATGTCGGGGTTGAGCTCGCGCGGCGGCATCGGCGATTTCAGCGCGATGTTCTCGACCGTCTTCACCTCCGACTCGCCGCGGAACGGGTGCAGGCCCGTCGTGAGCACGTAGAGGAGGCAGCCGAACGAGAAGATGTCGCTGCGTCGATCGATCGGCAGCTGCCCGAGCTGCTCCGGCGACAGATAGGGCGTCTTGCCCTTCACGACGCCGCCCGCGCGCGTCACGTGCATGCGCGCCTTCGACTTCGCGATGCCGAAATCGACGATCTTCACGAAGCCCTGCATGCTGATGAGCACGTTGCCGGGCGAGACGTCGCGGTGCACGAGATCGATCAGCGTGCCCGCGTCGTCGCGCAGCTCGTGCGCCGCATGGAGCCCGGCGAGCGCCTGCTGCGCGATGCGGAGCACGATCGGCAGCGGGATGCCGCCGAGGGGCTTGGCGGCCTTTTGCAGGGCTCCGAGCGTGTCGCCCTCGACCCAGTCCATCACCAGGTAGATGACGTCGTCCTGCTCGCCGAGGTCGATGATCTGCACCACGTTCGGGTGCTTGATGCGCGCCGCGACGCGCGCCTCGTCGAGGAACATCGTCTGGAAATCGGGGTCGTCCGAGATGTCCGGCAGCATCGTCTTGATGGCGACGATGCGCGAGAAGCCGCGCGTGCCCTGCATGCGGCCCGCCCACACGCTGGCCATGCCGCCGCGCGCGATGGGCATCAGGATCTCGTAGCGACCGAGCGTCGCGCCGGGCTGCACGCCCTCGAGCGCGGACGCCGCGCGGCCGAGCGACGACGGCGTGAGCGACAGCGGGCTCGGCGTGTGACCTTCGACCTTCGTCGGCGCGGGCGCCTCGGAGCGGAGCGCGGCCTTCGGCTCGTCGGCCTTCGGCGGCTCGGGCTTCGGCTCAGCCTTCGCGGGCTCGGGCGACGGCGCGGGCTTCGCCTCGGCGGGCTCGCCGACCGAGCCGAGCAGCAGCGTCGCGTTCGCGCGCTTCGGCGGCGGCGCAGGGCGGTCCGCGAGCTTCTCCGCGAGCGACTTCTGCACCGCCGTCGGCGGCTTGGCGGAGATCTCCTTCTTCGGCGGCGGCGGCGCGGGAGGCGGGGAGTGCGGCGCCGAATCCGTGAACGGAGCCATGCCGACGATCGTCGCCGCGTTGCGGCGCGGCGGCGGGGGCGGAGCCGGCGCCTTGGGTGCTGCCGCGATGGCTGCGGCGGCTGCCGTGTCCGCCGAGACCGCCGTGTCGCCCGTCGACGAGACCCACGAGTCGTCGAGCGTGACGAGCGGCGCGCGCGCCGACGCGGCCGCGGGCGGAGGCGGGGGCTTCGCCACGGAGGCGGGCGCGTGCTCTTGCGCCGACGGCGCCTTCGGCGACTCGACCTCGGTCGCGTCGTCGAGGATCGCGGCCACGCCCTGCAGCGTGGCCTTGCGCACCGGCGCCTTCGGGGCGGGCGGCCGCTCCGACGGCGAGGGCCCGTCGAGCGACGAGAGCTCGTTCTTGCGCGTCGCGATCGATTTGCCCGCGAGCTTCTCGACCACGGCCGCGACCTCTTCGTGCGTCGCCAGCTCGCCCGACGCGTCGAGCGCGTCGGTCAGCTCGTCGAGTGACGCGGCGCGCGCGCTCGGATCGCGCTCGAGCGCGTGCTGCACGGCCTGATCGATGGCCACCGTCGCGTCGACCCCGGCCATCGTCCCGAGGGGCGCGATGGGGGCCGTGAGCACCTTTTGCACGACCGCAGCCTCGATCTTCGAGGAGAACAGCCGTTGTTTCGCGCAGAGCTCCCACAGGATGACGCCGGCCGTGAAGACGTCCGCCTTCGGATCGGTCGGCG
>DASYCF010000078.1:0-8016 GCA_036500365.1 Byssovorax sp. | reverse complement strand
GCTTGACCTTGAGGTGGACCTTGCGGCCGCTCTGCTTCGGCTTCGGGGTCACGGCCTTCGGCGGGACCTTGTCGTCGTCCTCTTCGTCGCTCATCACGCGCTCTTTTGCGGCTGGGACTTGTCGTCCAGTTTACCGGTCGCGGCCGCGCTCGCGGCGCCCGCCTGCTCGTATTTGCGCTCGCGCGGCGCGACGAGGCTCGTGTCGACGGCGTCGGTCACGTGCACCGTCTGACCGGCGTTGGCGTAGTCGAACTCGCGCACGTACTCGACCTTGCCGACGCCCGCGTGCTTCGCGAGCGTGGTGCGGAGCCAGTTCGCGTCGTCCCGGTTCGGGAAGGCGGGCTTGTAGTGGGCGCCGCGCGACTCGTCGCGGTTCCGCGCGCCCTGCGTGATGACGCGCGCGAGCACGAGCATGTTCTCGAGGTGGCGCACGAACTGCGCGCCCTGGTTCACGCGCGGCGACGGGTCGGTGCACTTCACGCGCGTCACGCGCTCGTCGAGCTCGTCGAGCTTCTCGAGCACGCCGTCGAGCGTCGCGTTGTCGCGCTCGATCGTCACGTCGCGCAGCATGCGCTCGCCGAGCTCGTGGTGGAGCAGGTACGGGTTCTCGGCGTCGCTCTTGTCTTGGTTCTGCTTGAGGATGCGCTCGTACTTGTCCTGCTCGCGCTTCTCGGCCTTCTCGAACGTGCTCTTCGCGAGGTCGAACGCGCTCTTGCCGAGCGACTTCTGGTAGCTCGCCACGGCGGGCCCCGTGGCCATGCCGCCCCAGATGCACGAGAGGAGCGAGTTCGCGCCGAGGCGGTTCGCGCCGTGGTACTGGTAATCCACCTCACCAACCGCGTAGAGCCCCGGGATGTTCGTCGCGTGGTTGCGCGGCGAGCCGGTCTTGAGCGAGCCGCGCGCGTCCTTCTCGAAGTCGACCCAGAGGCCGCCCATCGAGTAGTGGACCGCCGGGAACACCTTCATGGGGTTCTTGTAGGGGTCGGTCCCGGCGAACTTCTCGTAGATCTCGAGGATGCCGGCGAGCTTGTCGCGCAGGAACTTCTCGTCCTTGTGCGTGAGGTCGAGGTAGACCTCGTTCTCGTTCTTGCTCGTCTTGTCGTTGTAGATGCCGCGCCCCTCGTGGAAGCACGTCTTGAAGATGGCGCGCGTCGCGATGTCGCGCGGGACGAGGTTGCCGTACCCCGGGTACATGCGCTCGAGGATGTAGTCGCGCTCCTTCTCGGGGATGTCGAGCGGGTTGCGCTTGTCGCTCTTGTCCTTCGGGACCCAGACGCGGCCGCCCTCGCCGCGGGCGCTCTCGCTGATGAGGCGGAGTTTGTCGGCGCCGGGGATCGCGGTCGGGTGGACCTGGATGCACTCGCCGTTCGCGTAGACCGCGCCCTGCTGGTAGACCGAGCTCGCCGCGGTGCCGGTGCAGATCACGCTGAGCGTCGACCGGCCGAAGACGATGCCGCAGCCGCCCGTGGCGAGGACGACGCCGTCGCCGACGAACGACTTGATCTGCATCGACTTGAGGTCCTGCGCGACGCAGCCGACGCAGACGCCGTTGTCGTCGAGGATGGCGGAGAGGAAGTCCCAGAACTCGAACTTGCGGACCATCTTCTCGCCGGGGATCGAGACGCCGTGCTCGTCGACGACGTCGGTCGTCTCCCAGCGGCGGACCTGCTCGTCGAGGGCGTAGAGGAGCTGCTGGCCCGTGGTCGCGCCGGCGAAGGCCGTGCGGTGGAAGAGCGAGCCGCCGAAGCGCCGGAAGTCGAGCAGGCCCTCGGGCGTGCGGTTGAACGGCACGCCCATGCGGTCGAGCATGAAGACGATGCCGGGCGCCGCGTCGGCCATGCCCTTGATCGGCGGCTGGTTCGCGAGGAAATCGCCGCCGTACGCCGTCTCCTCGAGGTGCACCTGGGGGCTGTCGCCCTCGCCCTTGGTGTTGACGCTCGCGTTGATGCCGCCCTGCGCGCACACGCTGTGCGAGCGCTTGACCGGCACGAGCGAGATGAGGTCGACCGCGACGCGCGCCTCGCACAGCTTGATGACGGTCATCAGGCCGGCGAGGCCGCCGCCGACGACGATGACGCGGCGGACCTTGCCGCCCTCGCTGCGAATCGTGCTCTTGGCTGCCATGTCGAGGTTCGATCCTTCGCTCGGGCGCTCAGCGCGCGGTCACGACGTCGGGGCACGTGCGCGCCGAGCTCGACCCGAGCAGCGGCAGCTTGGCGCCCGTCGCGAAGAAGAGGGCGGTGTTCGCGCCGAGCAGGAACAGCGCGAGGCCGAGCAGGCCGAAGACGCCCGCGGCCGCCTGCTGCGAGCGCCGGCTCACCGTGATCCCCCACGAGAAGCAGAAGCCCCAGAGCCCGTTCGCGAAGTGGAACGAGCACGCCGCGATGCCCAAAATGTAGATGAGCGCAACGTACGGCACGTGCCCCGCCTGCTTGCCCATGTTGTGGCAGAGCGCCCAGTAGAACTGGTCCGGCGCGAGGGCGCCCGTGAGCTTCTGCGCCCAGTACTCGTAGAGGTGGTAGGCGATGAACGCGAACGCGAGCAGGCCGGTGATCCGCTGGAACGTGTACATCCAGTTCCGCGAGAACGTGTACCGGCCGACGTTCGGCTTGGAGTCGAGCGCGATCTTCACCCCGTAGACCGCGTGGAACAGCAGCGGCAGGAGGATGAGGCCCCACTCGAGCACGGGCAGGTAGGGCATGTGGTTGATGCCCGCGACCGCCTCGTCGAACTGCTCGCGACCCTGGAGGGCGCGCGAGTTCTCCCAAAGGTGGAAGCACATGAACCCGCCGACCGGCACGACGCCGCTCAGCGAGTGGAGCTTGCGCATCAAGAACGGGCGGCGGCTCTTGTCGAAGATCGACTTCTCGGAGGGGGCTTCGGACACGGTCGGTGACCGCATGTATGGGAACCCCTCGGCCACGTCAAGGCGCCGGCCCGGACCGTTTCCGCGCGAGGAGAGCGGCGAGCGCTGCTTCGGTGTACACCGAGGGCAGCGGCGATGAGCTTCGAGCGCGCACCGAAGGCGTCCTGGCTTCGGCCGATGACGCGGCTCGGGTTCAGGCTCGGGCTCGGGCTCGCCCTCGCGCTCGGGCTCGGGCTCGGGCTCGCGGCGTGTGGCGGCGGAGCGAAGGGGCGTCCGCCGCGCGCGCTGCTGTCGCAGACGGTCGCGGCGCAGCGCGAGTTCGACGCGCTCCTGAAGCGGTGGACGAGGGCTGACTCGGCCGGGCGCGTCGCGCTCGAGGCGAACCTGGTGCGCTACCAGGAGATGTTCCCCGACGACGAGCGCGTCCGCGCGGCCGACGCCCTGCTCGCGTGGCTCGAGCTCGAGCGAGGCGACCTCGATCGCGCCGAGGTGCACGCGTTCCGCATCCAGGTCGCCGGGCCGGGCGAGGTGACCGACATCGCGCGCGTCGTGCAGGGCGCCGCCGTGCGCCGCAAGGGCCGCGCCGCCGAGGCGCTCGAGCTCCTGATGCCGCTCGAGGGCAAGGTGATCGACGCGTTCGCGCGGGAGCTCTTGAACGAGGAGCTCGTCGCCGCGGCCATCGCCGCGCAGCGTTACCGCCTCGTCGTGCACTACTGCGCCGTGTGGCTCCGCGAGACGGACGCCGATCACCACGACGCCGTGAAGGCGCGGATCGAGGTGATCGCGCGCGGCGTCCCCGCCGACGAGCTCCTCGCGGCGCTCGAGCGCGGGCAGCGGCTCGCCGAGGCGGGCATCGTCGACAACGAGACCGAGGTGCGGTCGATCTACGCGCAGCGCCTCGCCGAGATCGCGACCCAGCACAAGGACGTGAAGCTCGGTCAGCGCCTCCTCGCGACCGCGGGGCCCTTGCTCGGGGAGCACGGCGACGCGACGGCGCAGCTCGCCTCGGGCGCGGCGAACGCGCGCGTGGAGCCGCGGACGCTCGGCCTCGTCCTCTCGACGCGGAGCGAGGACGCGCGGCGACGCGGGGTCGACGTCGCCGCCGGCGTGTCGTTCGGCCTCGGCCTGCCGGGCTCGGAGGCGCGGCTCGTGAGCCGGGACGACGGCGGCGATCTCGACCATTTCGAGGAGTCGCTCCACGCGCTCGCGAGCGACGGCGCGTCGATCGTGATCGGCGGCGCGGACGAGCTCGAGGCGGCGGCGATCGCGCGCTTCGCCGATCGCACGCACCTGCCCGTCGTGCTGCTCTGCCCGCCGCACGGCGCCGAGGCGAGCTCGCCGTTCGTGTTCACGCTGGGCGAGGATCCGGGCGAGGTGGAGCGCGCGCTCGTCGCCGCGCTCGCCGCCGCGGGTGCGCGCCCGGCGGCCGTCGTGGCCGAGGCGGCGACCCCGATCTCGCCGTGGGACGACGTGACCGTGCGACGGTGTGGCGACCTCGGCGCGCCGTACACGGGCGTGAAGGGCCTCGCGCTCGGCGGCGGCGAGGCCTGCACGCGCGACGCGCTCGGCGCGCTGACGACGTTGCGCATCAAGCTCGCCGCCGGCTTCGACGCCGAGGGCGCGCCGCTGCCGCCGGGCACGCTGCGCGCCGCGGCGGGGAGCTTCCCGTTCGACGCCGCGCCGCCGGCCGCCGTGCGGGCGTGGATCGACGCGCACGCGGGCGCGCCGCCGTGGTTCAGCGCGCTCGGCCGCGACGCCGCCGTGCTCGCGTACGCCGCGCTGCAGGCGCTCCCGCCGCGCGGCACCGAGGACCCGCGCGAGGTGATCACGTACAGGACCGGCGCCGCCGCGGCGCTGTCACGCGCCGAGGCGGATCTGTGGACGACGAGCGCGCGCGGCTTCGGCGGCGCGCACGCGATCCCGCGAACGGTGACCGTGCGCGAGGGCGCGACCGCAGCGCCGAAGCGCGCGCCCGCGCGGCCGACGCCGAAGCGCTGACGAGCCGCGCGCGCTCGAGCGCCCCTCGTTCAGGGCTTCTTGCCGGGGCCGTGGAGCGCGAACCACGCGCCCTGCGGATCGGACAGCTGCGCGACGCGATCGCCCCCGGGCACGTCCATCGGGCCGTTCATGAGCTTGCCGCCCTTCGCGGTCGCGCGGGCGACGGCGGCCTCGATGTCGTCGACGTGCACGTAGTAGACCCACGCGCTCGTCGGCACCTCCTTCGGGCGGTTCATGATGCCGCCGTACGTGCGCTCGCCCTGACCGTACATGAGGTATTTGCCCATCGGGCCCATGTCGAAGTCGCTCTTGAATTCCCAGCCGAAGAGCGTCTTGTAGAACTCGAGCGCGGCGGCGTTGTCGGTCGTCATGAGCTCGCGCCACGAGAACTCGCCGGCCTTCGACGGGTCGTGGCTCTGCATCTCGGCAGCGGGCTTGAAGATCGAGATCGTCGCGCCCTGCGGGTCGGCGATCACGGCGAAGCGGCCGACGGTCGGGATGTCGGTCGGCTCGACGTAGATCTTGCCGCCGAGCTCCTTCACGCGGGCTGCGGTCTTGTCGACGTCGGCGACGTGCACGTTCGCCGTCCAGTGGGGCGGCGCGCCCATCTTCTTCGCCTCGTCGGGCAGCGGCATCACGCCGCCGAGCGGGCCCTGTTCGCCCACCCACATGGTGTACGGCATCGGGCTCTCGGGGAACGGCTGCGTCTTCCAGCCCACGACGTGCGAATAGAAGGCCTTCGCCGCGTCGACGTCGGTGGTGAGAAGCTCGTACCAAACGAACTCGCCGGGGATGCTCATCGTGATCTCCTCGTTGAAGGGGCGCGCAGGGTGGACGCGTCGCCGCGTCGGTTCAAGGCGAGCGTGCAGCGCCCGCGCTCAAGGCCAGATCGAGGCGCCGGGCGCGATCGAGAGGTCGCCCTTCGCGCGCACGACGCAGAAGAGCTGCCCGGTGGGCGCGCGCATGACGACCCACGTGCCGGCGTGCTCCTGCGCCGCGCGGGCCGCGCCGAGCGCCTCGAGCCGCGCGACCTCGGCGGGCACGTCGTCGCTCTCGATGTCGAGGTGCACGCGGCTCTCGTGCTCGACGTGCTGCACCTCGACGTGGAGATCGCGCTCGGCGGCGTCGAGCACCACGTAGCGGCCCTCGTGCTTCTGCTCGGGCATGCCGAGCGCGGAGCTCCAGAACTTCGCGGCGGGCGCTGCGTCGTCGCCCTTGCAGTCGACGATGAACCCCGCGAGGCGGCTTCGATGCATGCGCCGTCTTAGCAGCGCGCCGGCGCCCGCGGAACGAGGGCTACGCCGGATCTTCGAGGCCGAACAAAACCGACAGCGAGAGCTCGATCGCGTCGAACGGCTCGGCCCGGACGGTCTCGCCTACCTTGGCGTTCAGCGCGACGGCGTAGCGCTCACGCTCGAGGCGATAGACGGTGAGCACGCCGCGCTCCGGGTCGACGATCCAATAGTGCGGCACGCCGACGCGCTCGTAGACGCGGAACTTGTCGACGAGATCCGTCGACGCGTTCGAGGGCGAGAGGATCTCGCAGACCCAATCGGGTCGAAGTCGGACTGGCCGCTCCTTCGAGAGCTCGGGCATCCGCTCGCGACGCCAACCCGCGACGTCGGGTCGGTAGACCTCGTGCTCGTCGAAGCAAACGTCGACCTCCGCGGCGATCCACCAGCCACCAGGCAGACCACCGGATGGATCACCAGACCCGCGCTGAAAGCGCGGCAGCAGCGACGCGCCGAGCGCGAGCTGGATAGAGCCGTGCTCCATGCCCGGAGCGGCCTTCTCGACGAGCTGTCCGCCCACGACCTCGACGCGGCGCTCCTCGGGCTGCGCGAGGAACTCGGCGACTCCGGCGAGCAGCGGCTCCGCGGCGACCATGCCGCATGATAGCGCGCCCGGGCGCGCGGCGAGCGCGGCGACGTGCTAACGCGAAGGCCAGGTTTCGCGATGGAAGGACAGCCGAAGCGCATCCCGCCGCCCGTCATCGAGAAGGGCACCGGCTCAGGGCTCGTGGGCACGCGCACGCGCTCGCTCCTCGGCCCGCGCGTGACGGGGCAGGTCCGCTACACGGACGACATCAAGAAGCCGCGCATGCTGTTCGGGCGCCTCGTCCGCTGCCCGCACCCGCACGCGCGCATCGTGTCGATCGACGCGTCGCGCGCGCTCGCCCGGCGCGGCGTGATCGCGTGCATCACGGGCAAGGACATGCCCGAGCGCTTCGGCATCATCCCGTGGACGCCCGACGAGTACCCGCTCGCGCTCGAGAAGGCGCGCTTCGTCGGCGACGCCGTCGCCGCGATCTGCGCCGAGGACGAGCGGCTCGCGCACGAGGCGGCCGACATGGTCGACGTGACGTACGAGGTCCTGCCCGCCGCGACCGACCTCGACACGGCGATCCGCACGCCGTCGATCGGCCTCGGAAAGAAGGGCGACGACAACATCTCGAAGGAGGTCGACCTCGAGTTCGGCGAGGTCGACGCGCTGCTCGCCGGCTCGAGCGTCGTGATCGAGGGCGACTACTACTACGAGGGCTCGGCGCACGCGCCGATCGAGACGCACTGCGCGATCGGCGAGCTCGACAAGAACGGCCTGCTCACCGTCACCAGCGCGACGCAGGTGCCGCACTACCTGCACCGCGAGCTCTCGCGCGTGCTTCGCCTGTCGCCCGCGCGCATCCGCGTCATCCAGCCGCCGATCGGCGGCGCCTTCGGCGGCAAGAGCGAGCCGTTCTCGCTCGAGTTCTGCGCGGCGAAGCTCGCGATGATCACGGGTCGCCCCGTGAAGTTCCTCTACACGCGCGAAGAAGAGTTCTACGCGCACCGCGGCCGCCACCCGATGCGCATCCACATGTCGGTCGGCGCGCGCGCCGACGGCAAGCTCACCGCGGTCGACGCGAAGACGGCGATCGACGGCGGCGCGTACTCGAGCTTCGGCCTCGTGACCGCGTACTACTCGGGGCAGCTCCTGACCTTGCCCGCCTTCGCCGACGGGTATCGCTTCTCGTCGACGCGCTACTTCACCAACAAACCTCCTTGCGGGCCGAAGCGCGGCCACGGCAGCGTTCAACCTCGTTTCGCCTACGAGGTCTCGCTCGACAAGATTTCGCACGAGCTCGGGATCGATCCCATCGAGCTCCGTCGGAT
>DASYCF010000077.1:0-9091 GCA_036500365.1 Byssovorax sp. | reverse complement strand
TCGTACGTGCGACGCGAGTCGTCGTTGAGCTCGGTGAACTCCTTCAAGGTCGGTAGATCGGCGAGCGCCTTCAACCCGAAGAACTCCAAGAAGAGCGAAGTCGTCCCGTAGAGGATCGGGCGACCCGGCTCCTCCTTCTTTCCGATGATCCGAACGAGATCGCGCTCGAGCAGCGACTTCAACACCGCGCCCGAGTCGACGCCGCGCACGTCGTCGATCTCCGGGCGCGTGATCGGCTGACGGTAAGCGACGATCGCGAGCGTCTCGATCTGCGCGCGCGTCATGCGCACGGGGCGCTTCGCCACCTGCTCGCGCACGAACGGCGCGAACGCGGGGCTCGTGCGGAAGACGAAGCCGCCCCCGATCTCGTCGAGCCGGAAGCCGCGCGGGCGATAGTCGACGACGAGCTCGGCGAGCAGCGCGCGCACGAGCTTGCCGTCGGCCTTGGCGAGCTTCGCGAGCTCGCGCGCGGACAGCGGCGTCTCGGACGCGAACACGAGCGCCTCGAGGACGCATTTGAGGTGCGCGCGCGCGACGTCGCTGACCTCGGCCGGGGCTCCCGCGTCGTCCGGCTCGACGGACTTGAGCCAGGTCCACGCCGAGCGGCGGAAGGCGAGCACACGAGCTCGCTCCTCGCGCCGCTCACGCGCGGTCGGCTCGCGCACGACGGCGGCCTTCGCCGCGGCCTTCGCGGCGGCGACCTCGGCGGCGACGCGCGCCGCCTTC
The DNA here is from genome assembly GCA_036500365.1 of Byssovorax sp. Classification (GTDB taxonomy): domain Bacteria; phylum Myxococcota_A; class Polyangia; order Polyangiales; family Polyangiaceae; genus DASYCF01. The sequence goes on along the minus strand of DASYCF010000077.1, from coordinate 8,365 downwards.
GACTCGGGGCCCTTGAGCCACGTCCACGCCCAGAGGCGCAGGCGCGCCACGGGATCGCGCGGCACACGTCGACGCGCGACGCGCTCGGCCGCGCCCTCGCCCGCCGCGGCGCGCTTCGACGCCCGCGGGGCCGGTTGACCGAGCGAGGCGACCTCGGGGTCGGGCGCCGACGACGAGCCCGCTCCGAACTGCTCCATCACGTCGCCGATCGGGGTCGCCGCACGCGCGAGCCACGTCCACGCCCAAGTCCGCAGGCGCTCGATGGGGTCGCGCGGCGCCGACGACCGGGCCGACCCGCGGCGCGCGCGCGGCGCGGCGTCAGTCATGCGTCGACGCCTTCGCCGTCGAAGTCGCCGCGGTCGAATCCTTCGTCGCCCCCCGGCTCCTGCACCGAGAGCTCGACGTGGATGGGCGAGAGCGCGTCCGTCTGGAAGACGCGGATCATGTGGAGCTTGCACATCTCGAGCACGGCGAGGAACGTGATGACGAGGTCGAAGCGCGTCACGCCGCGCGCCTGGCCGCCGACGTCGAGCAAGAGCTCCTCGAAGCCGACGCGCCGGCGGTTCTTGAGCAGGTCGGCGAGCTGCGCGATCCGATCGGTGATCGTGATGCGGTCGAACACGACCTCGTGATCGATGTGGATCTTCGCCTTCTTCAGCACGCGCTCGAACGCGTCGAGCAGCGAGAACACGCCGACGTCGGCGAACGGCGCCGGGCCCTCGGGCACAGGCTCGGGCGCGCCGCGCGGGAAGACGTCCTTGCCGAGGGTCGAGCGCTCGCCGAGCTCGGCCGCGGCGGCCTTGTACTTCTGGTAGTCGAGCAGGCGCCGCACGAGCTCGGCGCGCGGGTCCTCTTCGTCTTCGCCCGGGAGGCCGTCGTCGTCCTGGCCGCCGGGCACGGTCGGCAACAGCATCTTCGACTTGATGTGCGCGAGCGTCGCCGCCATCACGAGGTACTCGCTCGCGACGTCGATCGACATGTCCCGCATCAGGTTCAAGTACGCGAGAAACTTCTCGGTCACGAACCCGACCGGGATGTCGAGGATGTCGAGCTCGTGCTGCTGGATGAGGTGGAGCAGGAGGTCGAGCGGGCCCTCGAAGCCGGCGGCCGGCAGGTCGAGGACGACGGCCGCCTCGCCCGTCGGCCGCTCGGCCTCGCCGCCCGGCGCCGCCGGCGGCTGAGACGCGCGCTTGGCCGCCCTCGAGCTCATGCCGCCGGACCTTAGTACAAGCCGGCAAAGGTTCGGCGTCGGATCGATGCCGCGCTGGCCCGAGGGGCTCGACTTTGGGTGCTACACTGCCGCCGGAGCGTTCGCCCCCAGGGTCGATCGCGATCTCGTGCCCTCGATGCCTGCTGCGCCAGCGAAGGTCTGCCCGTCCTGCGGTGAGCGCTACGACGCCGACGTGCTCTTCTGCTCGCGCGACGGCACGCCGCTCGCGCTCGGTCGCCGGGCCGCCGCGACCGCCTCGTCGCCCGACGCCGACCCGTACATCGGCCTCGAGATCGCGGGGCAGATCGTGCTCAAGAGCCTCATCGGCATCGGCTCGATGGGCCGCGTCTACCGCGCGTGGCAGGGCGGCATCGAGCGCGACGTCGCCGTGAAGATCCTGCACCGCGAGCTCACCGGCAACGCCGAGCTCGTGAAGCGCTTCCACCGCGAGGCGAAGGTCGCGAGCCGCCTCGTGCACCCGAACGTCGTGCAGGTGTTGATGACGGGCATCGCGCCGTTCGCGTCGACGGCGCTCTCGCCGAGCCCCGATCCCTCGTTCATCGGCGGCGAGCTCTACCTCGTGATGGAGCACCTCGACGGCATCTCGCTGCTCTCGGCGCTCGCCGCCGCGGGCACCGGGGGCGAGGCGCAGGCGCTGCCGCTGCCGCGCGCGCTCCACGTCGCGCTCCAGCTCTGCGACGCCGTGGGCGAGGCGCACGCGCAGAAGATCGTGCACCGCGATCTCAAGCCGGAGAACGTGATGCTCGTCCGCCGCGGCGAGGATCGCGACTACGTGAAGGTGCTCGACTTCGGCATCGCCCGCCTCGACTGGAGCGACAAGGGGATGGAGACGCAGGCCGGGCTCATCTTCGGCTCGGCGAAGTACATCTCGCCCGAGGGCGCCGAGGGTCAGCCCGTCGGCCCCGAGGGCGACGTCTATGCGATCGCGACGATGCTCTACCAGATGCTCGCCGGTCGCACGCCGTTCGAGGGCGAGTCACCCGTCGCCATCCTCGTCCAGCACGCCGGCTCCGCGCCGGTCGACCTCCGCGAGATCGCGCGAGCGAGCTACGTACCGGCGCCGATCGCCGCGGTCATCATGCAGAACCTCGCGAAGAAGCCACGCGAGCGCGCGGCCGACGCGCGGCAGCTGCGGCGCGACCTCGCCGCCGCCGCGCGCACGAGCGGCCTCTTCCCCGACGACCTCGGCGCGCAGAACGCCGCCGGGGTCGACAGCTCGGGCGGGCTCAAGCTCGCGCCGAACCAGCGCACCAAGGCGCTCGAGCTCAGCGTCGAGCTCGCGAAGAAGATCGGCGGCGTCGCAGCGAAGCCGCCCGCCGTGCTCGAGGCGCCCGCGGGTGCCACGTCGGTCGACGACGACGCGCCGATCGCGGCGGCGCCGCCGCGTCCGGCCGTGACCCCGGTCGCGCGACCGACGCCGGCGCCCGTCGGGGCGGCCACGCCTGCGCCGATCTCCGCGCGGCCCGCGGCGTCGGCGCCCGGGGTCGCGTCGGCGTCGACGGCGAGCCGCGCGGGTCCGCCCGCTGGCGCGCCGCGTTCGATGCGCGGCGCAGAGACGCCGCCGGCGCTCCCGGCGCAGCTTGATTTCGACGACGGGCCGGCGGCTGCCCCCGTGAGCGCCAACGTGCACGCCGCGCCGCCGCTCATCCCACCGCTGCCCGTGATGAGGGGCGGCGCGCACCTCGCGGGTCCGCCGGCGGGCTCGCCCGAGTCGGGTCGCGCGAGCGCCCGGCCCATCGTCGAGGCGGCGCGGTCGAGCCAGCGCGCGGCCGTCCCTGCCGCGCCCACGAGTACACCCAGCGCTGCGGTCCACGGGCCGACCACGGAGATCCCGACGGCGTCGATCCCTGCGCCGCCCACGCCACAGAGCGCGGAGCCGGCCATTCAAGGCACCGAGCAGAGCGTCGAGGCGGACGACGACGATCCGCCGCAGCCGCGCTGGAAGCGCGTCGCGCTCGCCGCCGCGGTCGTGCTCGCCGTGGCGCCCGTGGCCGTGCTCGGCGGGCGCCAGGTCGCGCTGATGGCAGGCGGGCAGCACGCCTCCGATGCCGTCGAGTCCGCGCTCTCGCGGGGCCGGGAGGCGATGCGCAAGCACGCGTGGACCGCGCCCCCCGGCGCGAACGTCAAAGAGCTGCTCGGCGACGCCGCGACGCGCTGGCCGAGCGATCCGCGCGTGCTCGAGACGCGCCGCGAGGCGGCCGAAATGCTCGTTTCCGAAGCCCTCGGCCGCAAGTACGCTGCCGACGTGCCGGAAGCGATCCGCCTCGCCGAGCTCGCCCTCGAGATCGACCCGACGTCGACGACGGCACAGCACCTCGTCGCGGAGCTCGAGAGCGCCCGCCCTCACGGCGCGACGCCGGGCGGCGACGGTCACGCCTCGGGCGCGCACGGCCACCAGGCGCACCCCGCCGCCGAGCTGCCCGAGCCGGCGCCGCCGCCACCGCCGCAGGAGCGCCCGCGGGCGCCCGCGTCGAGCGCGACGGGGCCGTGGCTGTGAAGCGGCGCGTGCGCCGCGTCGCCTCCGCTGGCGCGTGCGTGATGGCGGCGGCGCTGTCGACCGCCGAGGCGCACGCCGACGACACGACCGCCGCGCGTCGCGCCGCCGCCGCCCGCGAGATGGGGCAGCCCTACGCGATGGCCGCGCTCGGCGCCGGGTTCATCGGTCTGCCCGCCGCCGAGGTGTGCCCGACGAGCCTCACGCAGTGCAGCCACGGCGAGGCGAGCCTCGCGCTCGGCATCCACTTCCTCTACCGCTGGCGTGAGTTCGGCGTCGGCGGCGGCATCGAGTGGGCGACCACGCTCCGCAGCGACGCGGCGCGCGGCGACTCGTCGCTCGGCCGCGACCACTCGCGCCGCTACTTCTTGATCGAGGGGCAGTTCCGCTACTACCCGCTGCGCCGCTCGGCGTGGGAGTGGTGGACGGGCGCGACCTTCGGCGCCGTCATCGTCAACGACTCGTGGAGCGAGTACGCCGATCGCGACCCGCCGACCGACGCCGACATCCAGGGCCCGCGCGCCGCGACGCTCGGGACCGAGGGCCTCGCCGCCGGCATCGGCACGGGCGTCGAGTGGTCGTTCCTGCGCAACGTGTCGCTCGGCGCCGATCTCCGGTACGCGAACTGGTTCCTGCCGAACAACCGCTCGGTCTTGCCGACGGGCGACGTCGCCTCGCTCTCCGGCCGCGTCGACATGTTCGAGCTCGGCGTCGTGCTCGCGTACCGCATCGCGCTGTGATTGACGCGCTCGGCGCGCGCCGATACGCGCGCTCCCCATGTCCCTCGATCTGACGACGGTCGGCAAGACCACGAAGGCTTACGAGAAGTCGTACGACTGGCGCTCCCTCGCGACGTACGCGCTCGGCATCGGCGCGAAGAAGGACGAGCTCGCGTACCTCTACGAAGGCGCGAAGGGCGGCATGAAGGCGTACCCGACGTTCGGCGTCGTGCCCGCGTTCGAGGCCGTCATCGATCTCCTCGGGCAGGCGCAGGCGAACCTCGCCATGGTCGTGCACGGCGGCCAGGTCGTGCGCGCACACCGCGCCATCCCCGACCACGGCACGCTCTCGACCACCGGCACGATGCGCGGGATCTACGACCTCAAGAAGTTCGCGCAGCTCGTCATCGACACGAAGACCACGCTCGGCGGCGAGGCGCTGTTCGACACGTCGTGGTCCATCATCGTGCGCGGCGGCGGCGGCTTCGATGGCCCGCGCCCCCCGAGCGACGGCGAGCCCGAGCCCGCGGTGCCGAAGGACCGGCCCGCCGACTTCACCTTCGAAGAGGCGACGACCCCCGAGCAGGCGCTGCTCTATCGCATCTCGGGCGACGTGAACCCGCTGCACGCGGACCCCGAGTTCGCCGCGCAGGTCGGCTTCCCGCAGGGGCCGATCCTGCACGGGCTCGCGACGTACGGCTTCGTCGCGCGCGCCGTCGCGAAGCGCGCCGCCGGCGGCGACGGCACGCGCCTCAAGGCGCTCTCGGCCCAGTTCCGCAAGCCGGTCTGGCCCGGCGACACCATCGTCACGCAGGGCTGGGACGTCGGCGGCGGCAAATGGGCGCTCACGGCGTCCGTGAAGGAGCGCGCCGAGGCCGTGCTTTCGAACGCGTGGGCCGAGATCGCCTGAAAGCGTGGTAAGAGGGCCGCGCAAAGAGAAGAGGCCATGAGCAAGAAGTCACAGAAGCGCACCTCGCGACGCGAGGTCGAGCAGCACGACGACGACGACCGCGACGAGCGTGACGACGACGACGAGGAGTCCGTCGCCGCCAAGCCCGTGAAGCGCGGCCGCGTCTCGAGCCACGATCACGACGACGACGACGACGATCACGATCACCACGACCGCGACGACCGCGACGACGAGGGCGCGTGGTGGACGCCGCACGCCGTGCTCGGCGGCCTCGTGCTGATCGGCGTGTTCGGCTTCTTCGGCGTGTTCAACTCGATCCTCGGCCGCTGGATCTCGCCGATGCCGCAGCAAGCCGTCGCGGCCGAGACCGCCGCGGCCGCGACGCCGGCGCCGCCTCAGCCGAAGATGCCCCCGCAACACCCGGGCATGGCGCACGGCCCCGGCCAGCAGCAGCCGCCGGGCGAGACGTTCGGCGCGAAGCACCTGCTCGTCATGTACAAGGGCAGCATGCGCGCGCCGCCGAACGTCACGCGCACGAAGGAAGAGGCGAAGGCGCGCGCCGAAGAGGCGATGAAGAAGGCCAAGGCCCCCGGCGCGAAGTTCGAGGACATCGTGAAGGAGTACACCGACGAGCCGGGCGGCGGCGCCCGCGGCGGCGACCTCGGCACGTTCCGCAAGGGGTCGATGGTCCCGCAGTTCCAGGACGCCGTGGAGAAGCTCAAGGTCGGCGAGGTCAGCGGCCTCGTCGAGACCGCGTTCGGCTATCACGTGATCCTGCGCACGAAGTAGACAGCAGCGTTCGCGACTCGAGCGCGCGCGGTGGCCCTCGGCCCCGCGCGCGCTTCGTCATTTCGAGGGCCCCGGGGCGACGTCGGCGTCGGGCTTGAGCGCCGCCTTGAGCTTGGCGATCTTCTCGTCCTTGGACAGGCTCACCTTCGCGAGCTCCTCGGCCGTCGCGCCGGATTTCACGGCGCGCGGCTCGTCGCCGACGCCGACGACGTTCTTGCCCACGCGCGCGAAGATCCACTCGACGGCGGGGCCGTCGCCGTCCTTGCGCATGACACGCACGGCGCCGTCGCCGATGTACTTCTCCTTCGTCGCGCCGCCGAGCTTGAGCATCGTCGCGATGACGTCCTTCGCCTGCTCCTCGTCGGCGCGCGGCATCGCGGCGAACCGGAAGCGCTTGTCGCCGTCGCGGTAGTAGCCGAACACGCCGCCGCCGACGCCCTCGATGCCGAGGAGATCCTTCGTGACGTAGCGCTCGCCGAGCGGCAGGCAGCCGCGCGGCAAGAGCGCGACGGCGGGCGGCGTCGCCGCGCCCGGCAGCCGCTCGCTCACCGCGACGACGAGGGGCGGCAAGAGCTTCTCGCTCGTGGCCTTGAGGGCGTCCTCGGCGAGCGTCTCGTCGTTGTACGTGAGCTCGACGAGGTATTCACCGCGCCACACGTACGCGTTGCCGACGCCGAGCGCGGCGCGGCCCGTCGCCGGCGTCGGCTTCGACGCGGTGTCGATGGGATCTCCGTCGCCGACGACGCGCTTCGTGAACATGCCGTACGCGCCCTCGGGCGACGCGAACTTCGAGAGGTGCACGTCGATCGTCGCCGGCGTGCCCTTGCCGTCGACGTAACGGAGCTCGACGAGCCGGCGGATCGTATAGGCGCGGTAGATCTCGCACTCGCCGTCGAACACGTCGCAAATCTTGTCGATCGGGAGCGCCGCGCCGTCGCCGAAGGTCTTCGCGCCGCCGTTCGGATCGAGGCAGAAGCCACCGGTCACGCGCGGAAAGAACGGCGCGCTCGCGGCGTCGTCGAGCTTGCCGCCGCCCTCTGCGCAGGCGCCCGCCCGGGCCGTCGACGTGGGCGGAGGCGGAGGCGGCCCGCGCCGCGCGTCCTCGCCCTTGCATCCGACGATCGCGCAGACGAGCGCGAGCCCAACACCGACGTGCGACCCACGCCGATTGCCCGAGCGGAGCGACGCGCGCGACTTGGCCATGCGGGGCGGGGATTAGCACCTTTTTTCATAGCGCCGCAATCGTTAGCCCCCCGCCGCGTCCCGGGATGTCGGGCTGCTCGCGCCCACGGCAGAACGCCGCCCAGGCCTCCGTCGGAACGAAATCCGGCGGAGCGAGGGGACCGCGGGTTTGGGGCCCCTCCTGGCCTTATTCGCGGGAACGAAACGTGGCCAGGGGTGGCTCCGGAGCGCTCGCTTGCCATCGAACGTCGTCGCGGAACCGTCGCACAGGGTGCGCTTGGTGTAAGGCATGGCCTTTGCTGTCTCCGGCCTTCCGGTGAAGCGCGACCCCTTGCTCAACCCCCTCGAGAGGCTTCGTGTGGCCAAGCGACGGCGCGGCTTCACGCTCATCGAGCTGCTCGCCGTGGCCGCGATCATCTCCATCCTCGCCGCGCTCGCGTCGCCGGCGTTCGTGCGGATCATCCGCGACCAGCGCGTGAACCGCGCCGCGCTCGAGATCGCCGACCTCACCCGCACCGCCCGCATGCGCGCCCTGGGGCGCGGCACCGCGGTGGTCATGCGGTGGACGGCCTCCGGGACGACCGGGCTCGTCGAGGTGCGCGAGGCCGTCGCCACCGGCACCGACCTGCTCCCCGCGCCGAGCTGCGCCAACGCCGACTTCAAGGACAGCGGGCTGACGAGCCGCGCCGTCGCGAGCTTGAACTTCGGCAACGGCGCCTACGAGCTCGCCGACATCGAGTTCTTCGACATCGGCGGGACCCAACAGACCACCCCCGAGATCTGCTTCTCGCCGCGCGGGCAGACGTACTTCCGCACCGACGGCGCGAGCGCGTTCCAGCCGCTCGCGGGGGTGCCGTACTTCACGCTCACGAACACGAACACGGGCTTCGTGCGGACGGTCTTCCTGCCGCCGAACGGCGCCGCGCGGGTGGCGCTTTGAACCGCATCCGCTCCCGCAGGGCCGCGCGCGGCTACACGCTCATCGAGGTCATGACCGCGGTGTGCGTGCTCGGCCTCGGCGCCGCCGGCATCATCGCGAT
>DASYCF010000076.1:0-1684 GCA_036500365.1 Byssovorax sp. | reverse complement strand
AGCCGCCCGTGGTGGAGGCCGCGGAGCAAGCACCGACAGCGGCCGCAGCCGCAAAGAAACCGAGAGCCCAAGTCGCACGCCGTCGAATCATGGGGAAGCACTCCTCTTGACCGCGCGCGCCGCCCGGTGGGCGTGCGGGCGCGGTGACCCGCCGATCGAACGCGGTTCTGCCACTCGCGTCAACCGCCGTCGCGCTGTGCTACACGCCGGGCATGGCGGTCCCGACCGATGCCGACGCCCGCGGACCCGCGCCGGCGCGGCGCGCCGCGTTCACCGACGACGACGGCCGGGCGCTCGCGCGGCTCGCGCGGCTCGCGCTCACCGACGCGGAGATCGCCCGCATTTCACGCGATCTCGAGGGGATCCTCGCGTACGTCGACCAGCTCGGCGAGCTCGATCTCGAGGGCGTGCCGCCGACGGCGTACGGGCAGCTCTCCGAGGCGTCGCTGCGACCGGACGTGCCGGCGCCGAGCCTCCCGCGCGAGACGGCGCTCCGCGAGGCGCCCCAGGCCACGGCCGACGGGTTCGCGGTGCCGTCGTTCGTGGACGAGGGCTAGCGTGATCGACGTCCTCGCGCGGCCGGTCACGGAGATCGCGGCGCTCGTCCAGCGCGGCGAGGTCTCCGCGCTCGAGGTGGCGGACGCGTCGCTCGCGCGCATCGCCGCGCACAACGCCGAGTTCGGCGCGTTCCTCACCGTGCAGGCCGACGAGGCGCGCGCGGCGGCGAAGGCGATCGACGCGAAGCGCGCGCGCGGCGAGCGGCTCGGCCCGCTGGCCGGCGTGCCCGTCGGGCTGAAGGACGCGATCACCGTGCGCGACGCGCCGACGACGGCCGGCTCGCTCGCGCTGACGCGCGCGCCCCGCGCCGGTGAGCCCGCGCGCGACCCCGCCCGCGGGTTCCGCTCGCCGTACGACGCGACCGTCGTCGAGCGGCTGCGCGCGGCCGACGCGGTCCTCCCGGGAAAGTGCAACCTCGACGAGTTCGCCATGGGCTCGTCGACCGAGAACAGCGCGTTCTACCCGGCGAAAAATCCATGGGATCCCACGCGTGCGCCGGGCGGCTCGTCGGGCGGGAGCGCGGTCGCCGTGTCGCTCGCGATGACGCCCGCGTCGCTCGGCTCGGACACGGGCGGCTCGATCCGGCAGCCCGCGGCGCTCTGCGGCGTCGTCGGCGTGAAGCCCACGTACGGGCGCGTGTCGCGCTCGGGCCTCGTCGCGTTCGCGTCGAGCCTCGATCAGATCGGGCCGTTCGCCGCCGACGTGCGCTCCGCCGCGCGCGTGCTCGACACGATCGCGGGTCACGATCCGCGCGACGCGACGAGCGTCGCCGGCGCGCCGCTCGGCTGCGAGGCCGCGTGCGGTCGCGACATCAAGGGCATGCGCCTCGGCGTGCCAGCAGAGTACTTCGTCGACGGCATCGATCCGCGCGTCGACGCGAGCGTGCGCGCCGCGATCGCCGCGCTCGAGGCCGCGGGCTGCACGCTGGTGCCCGTCGAGCTCCCGCACACGCGATACGCCGTCGCGACGTACTACGTGATTGTCACGGCCGAGTGCTCGTCGAACCTCGCGCGGTACGACGGCGTTCGCTACGGCTTGCGCGTCGACGGAGCCGACGTGAGCGAGATGAACTCGCGCACGCGCGACGCCGGCTTCGGCATCGAGGTCAAGCGCCGCATCATGCTCG
>DASYCF010000075.1:0-3307 GCA_036500365.1 Byssovorax sp. | reverse complement strand
GTCCGAGGGGCGCCGCGCGCCCGCGGCCGGGGCGGCCTGAGGCGCCGTGCTCAAGAGCATCGCCGCCTTCGAGGTCAAGTATCAGCTCCGCGCGCCGCTCTTCGCGATCGGCTTCGCGCTCTTCTTCCTGCTCACGTTCGGCTCCGTCACGGTCGACGAGATCCAGATCGGCGGGAAGGGCAACGTCCACCTCAACTCCCCGTTCGCCATCTGCCAGACCGTCGGCGTCATGGGCGTCTTCGCGATGTTCGTCGCGGCGGCGTTCGTGGCGAACGTCGTCGTGCGCGACGACGAGACGGGCTTCGCGCCGATCCTCCGCGCCACGCGCGTGACGAAGCGCGACTACCTCGTCGGCCGCTTCACGGGCGCGTTCTTCGTCGCGTTCCTCGTGCTCACCAGCGTGCCGATCGGCATGCTGGTCGGCTCGTGGATGCCGTGGCTCGACTCCGAGAAGGTCGGACCGCTCGTGCCCGCGCACTACGTCTACGCGCTCTTCGTCATCGGCCTCCCGTCGATGCTCGTCATGTCGGCGGGCTTCTTCGCGCTCGCGACCGTGACGCGATCGATGATGTGGACCTACGTCGGCCTCGTCGGGTTCCTCGTCCTCTTCATCACGAGCCGCGTGCTGCTGCGCGACCCGTCGCTCGATCGCATCGCCGCGCTGACCGACCCGTTCGGCATCAGCGCCATGCTGCAGACCACCCGCTACTGGACCGCGGCCGAGCGGAACACGACGCTGCCGCCGCTCGCGGGCATCATGCTCGTGAACCGCGCCATCTGGATCGGCGCCGCGTTCGCGCTGTTCGGCGTCGCCTTCCTCCGCTTCCGCTTCGACGCGCCCGGCGCGCGGGCATCGAAGAAGAAGAAGACGACTCCCGCGCCGACCCCGAGCGACGACGCGCCGCCCGCTGCGCGCCTCGCGCCGCACGCCGCCTCAGCGAAGCCTTCGGCGCTCACCGAGCTCGCCGCGGTCACCCGCTTCGACATGCGCTTCGTCTTCCGGAGTCCGGCGTTCTTCGTGCTGCTCGCCATCGGCATGTTCAACGCCTTCGGCGGCATGACGGGCGTCGTCACGCAGCGCGGCGTCGACTATCTGCCCGTCACCCGCGCGATGATCGAGGTGCTGAAGGGCTCGTTCACGATCGTGCCGATCATCGTCGCCGTCTACTACGCGGGCGAGCTCGTCTGGCGCGATCACGATCGGCGTATGCACGAGATCGTCGGCGCCACGTCGGCGCCCGACTGGGCGTTCGTCCTCCCCAAGGTGCTCGCGATCACGCTCGTGCTCGGCGCGACGTACCTCGCGTCGGTGCTCGTCTCCGTCATCTTCCAGCTGTGGCACGGCTACACGCACCTCGAGCTCGGGCACTACCTCGTCTGGTTCGTCCTGCCCGATCTGCTCGTCTCGATCGAGCTCGCCGTGCTCGCCGTGTTCGTCCAGGTGCTCGTGCCGCACAAGTTCACCGGCTGGGCGGTGATGCTCGTGTACGTCGTCGCGTCGATCGCGCTCCCCACGGCCGGGTACGAGCACAACCTCTACAACTACGGCTCTGCGTCACCCGTGCCGCTCACCGACATGAACGGTCGCGGGCGGTTCTGGATCGGGGAAGCGTGGTTCGAGCTCTACTGGCTCGCGTTCGCCTCGGTGCTCGTCGTCCTCGCGCACGCGCTCTGGCGCCGCGGCGCGGAGACGAGCCTCGTCGCGCGGCTCCGGCGGCTGCCCGCACGCCTCCGCGGGATCCCCGGCGCGATCGCCGCCGCGGGCCTGCTCACCTTCGTCGGCTCCGGCGCGTTCATCTACTACAACACCAACGTCCTCAATCGTTATCGGACCGGCCCGGAGAACGATCGCAGGGCCGCCGAGTACGAGAAGGCGCTCATCGGCTTCGAGCACGTGCCCGAGCCGCGCATCACCGACGTCGTGCTCGCGGTCGATCTCTATCCGCGCGAGGCGCGCGCCGTGACGCGCGGGTCGTACGTCATCGAGAACCGCACGGGCGCGCCGCTCGACGCCGTACACCTGCGCTGGGACTTCGATGATCGCCTGTCGATGGACACGCTCGAGGTCGACGGCGCGAAGCCCGAGAAGGACTTCGGCGACCTCCACTATCGAATCTATCGGTTCGATCCGCCGATGAAGCCCGGCGAGCGGCGCGGCGTGCGCTTCGTGACGACGCTCGCGGAGCGCGGCTTCCCGAACGCGCGCCCGCTCACGCGCATCGTCGAGAACGGGAGCTTCCTCAACAACTTCGAGATCTCGCCGTTCCTCGGCATCGACCGGAGCGGGTTCCTCACCGACCGCGCGAAGCGGCGCAAGTACGGCCTGCCCGAGCTCCGCCCGCCGAAGCTCGAGGACGAGGCCGCGCGCGCGAACCACTACCTGCGTCACGACTCCGATTTCGTGAACGCCGAGCTCACCCTCACGACCGACGCCGACGAGGTGCCGGTCGCGCCCGGTCAAGAGGTCTTCGACGTCGTCGTGGCCGGGAGGCGCACGCTGAAGACGAAGACGGAGGCGCCCATCCTCCAGTTCTTCTCGATGCAGTCCGCGCGCTACGCCGAGGCGCAGTCCAGCTGGAGCGGCAAGGGCAAAGGCGGCGGGCCCGTCGCGCTCGCCGTCTACCACCACCCCGAGCACGACCACAACACGCTGCGCATGCTCGAGGCGATGAAGCTCGCGCTCGGCACGTTCACCGAGGCGTTCTCCCCCTATCAATTCAACCAGGCGCGCATCCTCGAGTTCCCGTCGTACGAGAGCTTCGCCCAGGCGTTCGCCGGCACGGTGCCCTACTCCGAGGCGATCGGCTTCGTGCAGAACCACCCCGACGAGACGGTCGACGGGGACGAGAAGATCGACCTCGTGACCTACGTGACGGCGCACGAGCTCGGACATCAATGGTGGGCGCACCAGGTCATCGGCGCCGACAAGCAGGGCATGACGATGCTGTCCGAGACCTTCGCGCAGTACTCGGCGATGCTCGCGATGGAGAAGCTCTACGGCCCCGCGATGGTGCGCAAGTTCCTCAAGTTCGAGCTCGACGGCTACCTCCGGAGCCGCGGCGGCGAGGTGGTCGAAGAGCTCCCGCTCGTGCGCGTCGAGAACCAGCCGTACATCCACTATCGCAAGGGCACGCTCGTCATGTACTGGCTGAAGGAGGCCGTCGGCGAGGACGTCGTGAACCGCGCCCTCCGCCGCCTCATCGCGAAGTACGCGTTCAAGCCCGCGCCCTACCCCTCGGCGAGCGAGTTCGTCGCGCTCCTCCGCGAGGAGGCTGGGCCCGCGCACGACCAGCTCATCACCGACCTG
>DASYCF010000074.1:0-7342 GCA_036500365.1 Byssovorax sp. | reverse complement strand
GGCGTCGGCTCGGCGAAGAAATCGCCGAGCGCCCGCGCGAGCTTCTCGGGGGCGGTCCAGTGCATCATGTGTCCCGCGTCGGCGATCTCGACGGCGCGCGCGTTCGGCAGGCACGCCATGCGATCGGCCTCGTCGAACGGGTGCCAGCCCGTCTTGCCGCCGCTGACGACGAGCACGGGCATCGTCGCGAGCCGCAGGAACGCCTTGAAAGATTCGAGGCTGAACGGCGTGGGCGAGGTCGTGCGGTGCAGGCCGTCGTAGGCCCACGCGAGCTGCCCCGCGTGATCGGCGCGCGTGAGGAGCTTCGCGCGGGCGGCGAGGACGTCGCGCGGCACGGCGGGGTGTTTGTAGACGAGGCGCTCGATGGCCTCGGTCATCGAGCTCAGCGTGCGCGGCCCAGGCTTCTCGCGCCGGAGGTCGGAGAGCCACGCGCGCATGCGATCGACCGCGAACGACGGCTCGGTCGCGAGCGGCCCGAGCCCTTCGAGGAGCGCGAGCCGCTCGACGCGGTGCGGGAGCGCGCCCGCGTAGAGCGCCGCGATCGTGCCGCCCATCGAGTGACCGACGACGCCGAGCCGCCGCGGCGCGACCGCGTCGACGAGCTCGGCCACGTCGGCCACGTAGTCGGGGAAGTGGTAGTAGCCGCCGCCGCCCACCGCGTCGCTCTGGCCGAAGCCGCGGAGGTCGGGCGCGATGACGTCGTGCCCCGCGCGCACGAGGTGCTCGGCGACGAGATCCCACGTGGCGCCTGCGTCCTGGTAGCCGTGGAGGAGCAGGAGCGTGAGCCCGGACGGCAGCACGGACGCGTCGCGGAAGCGATGCACGTAGAGCCGCAGCCCATTGACGCGCTGAAACCCCGACTGCGCCTCCACGGGATCCGACGTGTATCAGAGCCGCGCCCTCGCGGCGAGCGCGCCCAGTCGCGGCGCTACTGCTGGACGCACAGGTAAGTCGAGGCGCCGCACGTGTCGCAGTTCGAATCCCAGCACGGGTCGATGGTCACCTGGGTGCACGGCGCGTCGAGCGCGCACGTGTCGGGCGCGAAGCTGCAGTCCGTGTTCGCGTAGCAGCCGGCGCTCGCGAGCAAGGGAACGCCCATCCCGCCTTCGCAGCCGGGCTCGAACCACGCGCAGCTGCTGTCGGCCGCGCAGTCGGTCTGCGAAGCGTGCGCCGCGCAGAGCTGGCTCGGCGAGCAGGTGGGGCCGCTCGCGCCGGGGCCCTCCCAGACGCCGGTGCACGTGTACGTCTCGGTCAGCGTGCCGCCGCAGCCGTTCGACCACGAGTACGTGCAAGGCCCGGGCTGCGAGCCGCCGAGGCTCGGGCACGTCGAGCCCACGGTGGGCGGATCGGCGGGGCAGTCGAACGTCGGCGGACACGAGTCCGGCCAGCACGGGTTGGAGCAGTCGGGCCCTTCGAGGACCACCCGCCACTTGCCGTTCGTGCACGTGCCCCGGTCGAAGTCGCCCGCGCACTCCTGGAAGCCGCCGTGGAAGTCGCAGACCTGGCCCTCGTGGTCGCAGCGCTCGCCGTTCGTCGGCTGGAGCGACGGGCACGACGCGCTCGCGCCGCCGCCGTCGCCGCTCGTCATCGTCGATCCGGTCGTCTGCGCGCCGCCGTCGCCGTCGCCGTTGACGCTCGACGAGCAGCCGAGGCCCGACGCGAGCGCCGCGATCGCGATCGCGACCCACGTCGCCGAGGTGAAGAGAGGGAAGAGCCCGTGGGATCGCGTGATCATCGTCGTCGCCTCGTTCGGCTCACGTTGGCTCAGGAGCACCGTCCCCTGGGCCGTCGGAGCGTTCGCGGCGACGTCATCGCAAGCGCGATGCCGACGTCGAGGTCGAGCCGTGCGCCAGCAAAGCCTGGATGAGGAGGAGGCGATGAAGATGACCAGCTGAAACCTCATGAAGTGACCCGCGGGTGAGAGTCCCGATCAGCCAAAGGGAAGGCCACCGGGCTGGAAGCGAGCCCGTGCTGCTCCAGGAGCGGAGGCACGCCGCGAAGCGGCGCTGCGGTCTGACGACCGAGCTCGATGCCTTCTCCTCGGCGCTCACGTTCGACGGCTGGGCCGGGCGTAGACGCGCCCGCCTCACTCGCCGCGGTCGGCGATGGGCGCCGGGAGGATCCGCACGGTGGCGCGGCTCCCGTTCCTCGCGGCGTCGTCGGCGGCGGCGACGAGCGCGTGCGTCTGCGCGCTCACCTTGGCGGCGAGCTTCTTGGCGGCCTTCGCGGCGGCCTCCTCCTGGAGCTCCTTGTGCGAGCGCGCGGCGCCGACCATGAGCTCCTTCTCGCTGACCTCCATCGGCTCGAGCACCGAGAAGAGGACGGTGCCGGTGCGCACGTCGATCATGTCGGCCTCGACGAGGCCGCGGCTCGCGACGGTCACGCCCGGCGTGACGAACATGCCCAGGATCGTCGGGTAGGTCCACGCCCAGGCGTTGAGGTGCGTCGCGTCCTCGAAGCGCTCCGTGTAGAGAACCAGGTAGCGGATCCGGTAGCGCGCGGCGATCGTGCGCAGGCCCTCGATGCCGGCGGTCGCGGGCAGGTCGGTCGAGATGTGGCTCACCTGCGCGAAGCTCGGGTTGCCGCGGAGCGACGCCGCGAACTGCTCCGACGCGGTGCTCTCGATCGCGATCGACGCCTTGCTCGACGCGTCGAACGCCTGGCCGAGCGGCACGACGCCGACGCGCGCGGGGAACACGAGGTCGATCGGCGACTCGAGCACCTTCTGCATATCGTGCTCGCTGAGCGCGCCGGTCGCGTCCTTCGCGTAGAGCGACCGCTCGAGGATCGGCGGCTTCGCGACGACGTCGGCGGCCGCCGCGGCGCGCGCAGGCATCGGCGGCGCCTCCGCGGCGCACCCCGCGAGGGCGAGGGCCACCGGGGCGACGGAAGCGAACAGGACCTGTCGAGCGTTCATGGGAGTTCCTCTCGGGCTTTCGTGGCAAGCGCCGAGACAACGCCGCTCGAGCGCGGACCTTACGCCGCGCCGTCGATCCTTCGCGTCAGCTGGTCGGGCGGGCGAAGACGTGCGCGCGGTAGTGGCGCAGCTCGTCGATCGACTCGAGGATGTCGTCGAGCGCGCGGTGCGCCTCCTTCTTCTTCGGCGCGTGGAAGCCGGCGGGGTACCAGCGCCGCACGAGCTCCTTGATCGTCGAGACGTCGACGAGCCGGTAGTGCAGGAACGAGACGATCTTCGGCATGTAGATCTCGAGGAACGCGCGGTCCTTCCACACCGAGTTGCCGCAGAGCGGCGAGACGCCCTTCGCGCCGTGCTTCTCGAGGAACGCAAACGTCTGCTCGTGCGCGTCGGCGAGGCTCACGGTCGACGCGCGGATGCGCTGGAGCAGGCCCGACTTCGTGTGCAGCTCGCGTACGAACGCGTTCATTCCGGCGAGCACCTCGTCGCTTTGGTGGATGACGAGGCACGGCCCCTCGGCCACCACCTGGAGCTCGGAGTCCGTCACGAGCGAGGCGATTTCGACGATCGCGCACGTGGCCGGGTCGAGGCCCGTCATCTCCAGGTCGACCCAGAACATCGGACCATCGGCGCCCATGGCTGGAGGATACGCCTCGCCGCGTGTCGCGGAACAGGGCGTGTGCTACATGCGCGACAACCCAACAAAAAATGGAGACGGCACATGCGTGAGGTGTTCATCGTCGACGCGGTTCGGACGCCGCGCGGTCGCGGCAAGGCGGGCAAGGGTGGCTTGAGCAGCGTGCACCCGCAGGAGCTGCTCGCGCAGACCCTGAACCGCATCGCGCAGAGGACGGGGATCGACAAGGCGCACGTCGAAGACGTCGTCATCGGCTGCGTCACGCAGGTGAACGAGCAGGGCGCGAACCCCGCTCGCAACGCCGTCCTCGCGGCCGGCTGGCCCGACACGGTGACCGGCGTCGTGCTCAACCGCTTCTGCGGCTCGGGCGCGCAGGCCGTGAACTTCGCCGCGATGGGCGTGATGAGCGGCCAGCAAGAGCTCGTCGTCGGCGGCGGCGTCGAGAGCATGTCGCGGGTGCCCATGGGCAGCGACGGCGCCATGCTCGACGGCAACAACCTCCTCCTCCGCAAGAAGGTGCCGATGGTGCCGCAGGGCATCAGCGCCGACCTCATCGCGACGCAGGAGGGCTTCTCGCGCGCCGACGTCGATCAGTTTGCCCTCTCGAGCCAGCACAAGGCCGAGCGTGCGATGAAGGAGAACCGCTTCGAGAAGAGCCTCTTCGCCGTCGTCGACGAGCACGGCAAGATCCTCCTCGAGAAGGACGAGCACCCGCGCGCGGGCGCGACGATCGACGCGCTGACCAAGCTCGAGCCCGCGTTCGCCGGCATGGGCGCGACCGTGTACGGGCCCAACGGCGAGACGATCGATCAGATCGCGCTGCTCCGCTACCCGGACACGAAGTCGATCACGCACGTGCACACCGCCGGCAACTCGAGCGGCATCGTCGACGGCGCCGCGGCCGTGCTCCTCGCGTCGGGCGACTACGTGAAGGCGCACGGGTTGAAGCCGCGCGCGAAGATCCTCGCGACGGCGACCCTCGGCGCCGAGCCCGTCATCATGCTCACCGCCCCCGCGCCGACCAGCCAAAAGGCCCTGAAGCTCGCGAAGATGACCGCGAAGGACATCGACCTCTGGGAGATCAACGAGGCGTTCGCCGCCATCCCGATGCAGACCGCGCGCAAGCTCGGCATCGACCTCGACCGCGTGAACGTGAACGGCGGCGCGATCGCCCTCGGTCACCCGCTCGGCGCGACCGGCGCGTGCCTCATCGGCACCGCCGTCGACGAGCTCGAGCGCGCGAACAAGTCGACCGCGCTCATCACGCTCTGCATCGGCGGCGGCATGGGCGTCGCCACGATCATCGAACGCGTCTGAGGCGGGCGCTTCGGCGCGATACGGGCGCGGCCGCTCCGCTGCGGTCCTCGGCGTACCAGAGTACGCCTGCGGTCCGTTGCTCGCGGTCGCACCCGTCTCACGCCGAATCACTCCGCCTCCGTGGCGTCCCCCCGGGCACTCAGCTCGCGGACTACGCGAGCGAGATCGCGCCGGAGACGAAGAGCTCGGACAGGATGCGCAGGGCGTGGTGCTCGGGGACGCCGGGAGTCGTCGCGGCGATCGTCGCGAGCGACGAGATGCCGTCGACGCGCGCGAGGACCGTCGAGGCGCGGATGTCGAGGTCGACGGGGGCCAGCGCGACCGCGGTGAGCTTCGCGATCGAGGCGAGGTCGCCGAGGCGGTCGACGTAGATCTTGCGGAGCTCGGCGCGGCAGAGCTCGCGGGCCTGCAAGGCGTCGACCGAGCGGTGGTCTGCCTGGAGCACGCTCTCGGCGGCGCGCAGGGCGCCGTCGTAGTCCGACGCGGCGAGCCGCCCGAACATGCTCTGCAGGAGCTCCTCGCTCACCGGAGCTTCGTCGGGCGGCGGGTGCGCCGACGGCGGCGGGAGCGGCGGCGGGACCGTCGCCGGCCTGGCGGTGACGGGCGCAGGCGCGTACGCGCTCGGCCGCGGCGTGGCCGGGATCGGCACCTCGGCGACGTAGGGCTCGACCGCGACCTCGCTCGGCGCGCTCGGCCGGTCGCCGACCCACGACTCACGGACCTCGACGTACTCGTCGGCGTCGTCGAGGGGCGGTCGGTCGGCCCGCGCCGCCTCGGGCAGGATCTGCTCTTCGGGTCGGTTCACGTCAGCCGTTGGATGCTCGAAGCCTCGCTTTTCTTCAAATCGCGACACCGATGCTGGCGCTGCGGACGACGCCCGGATGCCGCGAAAAGGTCTCCGCTACCACCACCCATGTCGACGCTCGGCGTGATGCGCGGGTCGTAGGCGCGCGCGCCGTCGCTCATCGTCGGCATGACGAGCGTGCCGTCGTCGCCGAGCGCGGCGCGGAGCGCCCGAAGGAGCCCGAGCGGACCGCCGTCGATCGGCCGGACGGCCCTGAACGACGTGTGCACGAGCACGACGCCGCGCCGCACGCCGAGCGCCGTCAGCTGTTCGGCGACCTCACGCTCGGTCCACGTCCGCACGCGGCGTCTAGAACGAGCCGGACGCGCCGAACCGCGCGCCGTCCGCGCCCGCCGACAAGACCCCGAGGCGAAGGCTCGGCGCGAGGGAGCCCGTGTCCTTCGGCTTCGGCGCGGTGAAGAACAGCACGGCGCCGCCGGCGAGCAGCGTACCGCCGGCGATGAAGCCGATCGTGCTGACCAGGCCCGTCGTCTGCGCCGCCGACACGGCGTTCTCGCCGTCGGCGTTGCGGCACGTCTTCGCGCCGACGTCGCAGTTCGCCGTGATCGTGGACTTCTTGCCGAGCGTCATCGCGCCCGTGATCCCGCCGACGGCGAGGCCGGCCACGCCGACGCCCGCGACGACCAGGCCGATCGTCTTTTGGCCGCTCCACTTCGACGCGGGCGGCGGCTCGGCGGCGGCGACGGGCGCGACGGCGACGGGGCCCGCGGCGACGACGGGCGGCTCCGCGCTCGCGGTGAGCTCGACGGATTTCTTCTCGCCGGCGCCGAGCGTGACCTTCACCGTGACGAGCGCGCCCTGCGCGGGCTGCGCGGTGACCACGTGCTCACCCGGGTCGACCGGGAGCGCGAGCCCGAGCGACGGGCCGCCGAGCACGACGTCGTCGCGCCTCACGACGCTGTTCGCGGCGAGCCCCTTGCCGAGCGTGATGGTGAGCTGGGGCACCTTGGGGCCGAGCGACGCCTTCTGCGCGGCGGCGGTCTTGTCGCGCCCGTGCTGCTTCTGCTGCTGGTCGTGCGGGAGCCGCGCGAAGAGCTCGAGGTAGTCCTGGTAGCGCGCGACGGCGGAGGCGGTCTTGCCCGCCTTCGCCCAGCACTCCGCGAGCGTGAACAGCGTGCCGGGGCGCGGGTCGAGGCGGTAGCTCTCGCCGATCGCCGGGCAGCCCGTGTCGAATTTCCCGGCGCCCATGTCGGCGACGCCCTTGTTGAAGAGCGCCTCGGCCGTGGCGACGTCCTGCGCGGCGGCCGTCGGCGCGACGAGGCACGCGGCGACGACGAGGGCGGTCGCGAGGGTGCTGCGGCGCATCGAGCTCTGCATGGATTCCTCGTCGCGCGCGCGGATCAATCGCGCGTGTAGTTCTGCGGCTTCGGGGTGGGCGTCGTCGCGGCGGGCGCCGCTGGCGCGGCTTGCGGCTTCGGCTTCGGCAAGGGTCCGCGGCGCGCGGCCGCGGCGGGCTCGGGCTTCGCCGGCTCGGCCGAAGGCGCGGTCGAGGGCGCGGCGCTCGCGCTCGTCGAGGGCGCGCTCGACGCCTCGGCGGTGGGCGCGGCCGACGCGCTCGCCGAAACCGCCGCCGCCGTGCTCGTCGAGGGCGCTGCGCTCGCCGGCG
>DASYCF010000073.1:0-3174 GCA_036500365.1 Byssovorax sp. | reverse complement strand
GCGAGCAGATCGGCGCGCTCCAGCGCGCGTTCGAGGCCCGCCCGGACGACGCGGCGACCGCCGCGCGCTACGGCCTCGCGCTCGCCGAGGCGGGCGACGACGGCGGCGCGATCACGACGCTCGAGCGCGCCCGGCGGCTCGACCCCGCGCGGGCCGACGTCGGCGCGCGGCTCGTCGAGCTCTACGGTGCGCGCGCGGCCCGCGCCGAGGCGACGAATGACATGGCGCGCGCCGAGGCAGATTTCGCCGGCGCGCTCGCGCTTTCGCCCGACGTCGCCGCGCTCCGGCTCGGGCTCGCGCGCGCGCTGCACGCGCAGGGCAAGTCGCACGACGCGCTCGCCGCCGCCGAGCGCGCGACCGAGATCGCCGCCGAGGACGCGGGCGCGTGGCTCTTGCTCGCGAACGTGCGCACGAAGCTCGGCGACGACGCGCGCGCGGCGCAGGCGTTCGCGCGCGCCGTCCGCTTCGACCCGAGCTCGTTCGACGCGCGCGTCGGCTTCGCGGCGGCGGCGGTGCGGATCGAGCAGCCCGACGCGGCGGTGCTCCAGCTCACGAAGGCGGCCGAGCTCCGCCCCGACGCGGCCGACGTGCACGCGGAGCTCGCGCGCCTCCACGACGCGGCGAACCGACCGGCCGAGGCGAGCGCGGCGCTGCGACGGCTGTCCGAGCTCCGGCCCTTGAAGCCGCGCGAGTCGCTGCGGCTCGGGCTCCTCGCCGCGTCGCTCGGAGATCCGGCGCGCGCCGCGGCCGAGCTCCGGGCTGCACGCGCCGCGCTCGGTGACGATCCCGAGCTCCTGCTCGCGCTCGGCACGGCGGAGCTCGCGCTCGGCGGCTTCGACGCGGCGATCGATCCGCTCGCGAAGCTCGCGCGGTTGAGCCCGACGCACCGCTCGGCGAGCGCGCTGCTCGGGGGCGCGTACGTGAAGGCGCGGCGTCCACGCGAGGCGGCCGACGCGCTCGCGCGGGCGATCTCGCTCGATCCGCGCAGCCTCGAGCTCCACGAGCAGCGCGTCGCTGCGCTCGAGCAGATCGCCGAGGCCGCGGCGTCGCCCGACGAGAAGGGCGCCGCGGCGCGTGAGCGGATCGCGGCGCTCGAGCTGGCCGCGCGGACGTTCCCCGACGACGCTCGCCTCGCGCGGTCGCTCGGGCTCGCCCTCGCCGACGTGGGTCGCGCCGAGGAGGCGACCGTCACGCTCGCGCGGGCGATCGAGCTCGACGCGTCCGCGCCCGACGTCGCGGCGAGGCTCGGCGCGCTGCACCTCGAGCTCGCGAAGCGCGAGGCCGCGGCGGGTCGCGCGCCGCGGGCGATCGAGCGCGGACGCGCGGCGCTCGCGGTCGCCCCGGAGCCGAGCGCGGCGGCGATCTTCGTCGGCGGCCTCCTCGCTGCACGCGGCGAGCACGGCGAGGCCGCCTCGCTCTTCGAACGCGCGCTCGAGTCCCGCATGGACGCGGTCGACGCGCTCGTCGGCGCGGCGACCTCGTACGTCGCGCTCGGACGCGCGGCCGACGCCGTGACTCCGCTGCGGCGGGCCGCGCGCGTGGAGCCGGCGCGCGTCGACGTGCACCGGCTGCTCGGCGCGACGCTGACGACGCTGGGACAGAAGGACGAGGCGCTCGCCGCGCTCGCCGACGTCGTCCGCCTCGTCCCCGACGACGTCGAGGCCGTGTCGACGAGCGGTCGCCTCGCCGCGGCGCTCGGGCGGTTCGACGAGGCGAAGGCGTCGCTCGAGCGCGCGCTCGCGCTCCGGCCGAACGATCCGACCGACCTGCTCGAGCTCTCGAAGGTGCGGGCGAAGCTCGGCCTCGGCGCGCAGAGCGTCGAGGCGGCGGAGCAGGTCGTCCGCGCGACGCCCGGCAGCGCCGACGCGCACAAGCAGCTCGCCGACGCGCGCGGCGCCGCCGGCGACGTCGACGGCGCCGTCGAGGCGTTCGAGCGCGCCGTGACCCTCGATCCGTCGCTCGCGCGCGCGGCCGGCGTCGGCGATCGCCTCGGCGCGCTCCGCTTCGAACGCGGCAAGCGCCTCGCCGAGGGCGCAGACGTCGCGGCGGCGGCGCGCGATCTCGAGCGCGCGTGCGAGCTCCTCGCGTCCGATCCCGAGCCGTGCCTCGCGCTCGCGCTCACGCGCGTGAGGCTCGGCCGCCCGACCGACGCGATCGACGCCGCGAAGCGCGCGCTGTCGCGCCGCGAGGATCACGTCGGCGCGTGGGTGCTGCTCGGCGAGCTCTCGGCCGAGCTCGGCCTCGTCGAGCCCGCGGCGAGCGCGTTCTCGTCGGCGCTCCGGTTCGATCGCGACAACGTTCGCGCGCAGGTCGGCTTCGGCCTCGCGAGCGCGAAGCTCGGCCGCCCTCGCGACGCGGAGGAGGCGCTGCGTCGCGCCGCCGCCGGGCTGACCGACCCGCAGGATCGCGCGCGCGTGCAGGCGGCGCTGGCCGAGCTCCTCGGCCCGCTCGGCCGCCGCGCCGAGGCGATCGCCGCGTGGGAGGCCGCCGCGTCGGCGCGCCCGCTCACGGCGAAGGAGCAGCGCGCGCTCGGTCAGCTCTACGCCGCCGAGGGCGACGCGGCGAAGGCGATCGCTGCGCTCGAGATCGCGGGGGCGGCGGGCGCGATCGACGTCGCGGTGCTCCTCGATCTCGCCGGCGCGTACGAGGCCGAGGGGCGCTCGGCCGACGCGGTGCGGGCCCTCGAGCGCGTGATCCAGGCCGAGCCCGGGAACGTCGGCGCGAACACGAAGCTCGGCGCCGCGTACGGCGCCATGGGTCGGCACGACGACGCCGTGCGCGCGCTCACGGTCGTGCGGCGCGCGGAGCCGACCTCGAAGCCGACGCTCGAGGCCCTGGTCATGAGCCTCGGCGTCCTCGGCCGCAAGCTCGAGGCGGTCGACGCGCTGTCGGCGCGCTCGGCGCTCTCGCCCGAAGACGCGAGCTGGCACGTCAAGGTCGGTGACGCGCTCGCTGACGTGGAGCGCTTCGACGACGCGGCCGCCGCGTACGGGCGCGCGGTGGGGCTCCCCGGCGCGCCGCCCGACGCCGCGACGCGCGTCGCGGACGCGCACCTCGCCGCGGCTGCCCGCGCGACGCGCCAGGGCGCGCACGACGTCGCGATCGAACGGCTCCGCCGCGCCGTCGCCGCGACGCCGCGGAGCGAGCGCCCGCACCTCGCCCTCGCGAACGCGC
>DASYCF010000072.1:0-7214 GCA_036500365.1 Byssovorax sp. | reverse complement strand
GCGAGGAGGCGCAGCGGCGGCTGCAGGCGTCACAGCCGGCGGTCGCGGCGATGAACCTGCTCGGCCAACAGCCGCCCCCCGCGCAGCCCGGCGCGCGCGAGGCTCCCGCGCAGCCGAGGCCCCGGGTCGAGCCCGCTTCTCCGCAGCTCCAGCGAGCGCCGCAGCAGGCGCCCGAGCCCGCCGGCCGAGCGCAGTCGGCGCCCGCCGCGCCTCGACCCGCGCCGCCGCGTCCTGCGTCTGCCGCTCCCCCTCGACCGCAGCCGCCACGCGCCGCTGCGCCGCTTCCGATCCCGCAACCGCCACCGTCGCCGATGCCGTCGTCGAAGCAGCAGCCGCCGATGACCGACGCGCCCGCGGCCGGTGTGTCCGCCGCGTTCACGCCGACCGCCGTGTCCGGCGCGCCGCTGCCGCCGCAACCGCAGGCTCAACTCGGGCAGGCGCCCTCGCCTGCGCCCCAGCAGCCCCGGCTGGCGCCCATGCAAGCACACATGGCGCAGCCGGCTCCGATGCAGAGCGCGGACGCGTCGCGCGCGCCGTTCGCGGCGCCCGTACCCTCGGCTGGCCCCGCGAACACGCCGCGCATGACGCCGCCGCCGCCAGCGCCGATCGCACCGCAGCAGCAACCGCAGCCACAGCAGGCCAAGCCGCAGCCGATCGCGCAGCACCCGATGGCGATGGCCCAGCAGGGAATGGCGCAGCCGCAGCAGGGGATGGCGCCCCAGCACGCGTTGGCGCAGCAGGCGCACCTGGCCGCGCGTCCGCCGATGCAGCCGCCGCAAGCACACGCCGCCCCCGTGGTGGCGCCGCTCGGACCGCCCGACGCGCTGGCGACGCTCGCGATGCAGCGGCCGCGGCCCGCGCTCGATCCCGCGCTGCCGTTCTCGGGCGCGCGCACGCCGGCGCCGCGGACCCCCCTGCGCGCGCTGCTCTTGCTCGGCGCGGGCGCCGCGGTGGCGCTGCTGCTCGGCGTCGTGGGCATCCTCGTGTTCGATCATCGCGGCGCGCGCGACGCGCCGGACGCTGGCGCCGCGGCGTCGAGCGCGTCGGCGAGCGCGACCGCGGCGCCCGCCAAATAGTCTGCTCCCGGCGACGACCCTCGCCCTCCGTCGCGCTGCGAGTCGCGCGTGAGTGGGTTACGCTTCGGAGATGCGTGCTCTCTTCGTCGCGTCGCTCGCGCTCGTCGGGTTGTCCATCGGCTGCGGCGGCTCGTCCGACACGAGCGGGTCCGGCGGGAGCGGCGCCCAGAGCACGGGCGACGGCGCCATCGTCACGAGCGGCACGAGCCAGACGACGGGCGCGGGCGGCGGCGAGCTCATCCTCTATGGCGACCCGTACACCGACGGTCAATACAACCTCGGTCCGGTCGATTACCAGGAGTCACAATGGCACAACGCCTGCGCGCCTTCGACCAAGTATCCGGCGTCGGTGCAGGCGGTCGAGGGCGTCTACCTCGCGGGGCTCTGGGACGGCATCCCGGACGTGGCCGGCTACTGCGACGCGTGCATCTGGGTCACGACGAGCAAGGGCAAGACTGCGATGCTGCGCGTCGTCACGTACGGCGACACGTCGACCGACAGCCTCGACGTGAGCCCCGAGGCTTACGACCTCTTCGACGAGGGTGAGTATCCGCGCACGATGACGTGGCAGTTCGCCGAGTGCCCCGACACGGGTCCTGTGCAGTACGAGTTCCAGACCTGCTCGAGCGAATGGTGGACGAGCCTCTGGGTGCGGAACGCGCGCGTGCCGCTCGCGAAGGTCGAGGTCAAGAGCCCGAACCACGGCTCGTTCACCGAGCTCACGCGCGGCAGCGACGGCACGCTGACCGACAACAGCGGCTTCGGACAGGGCACCTTCTCGATCCGCTCGACCGGCGTCGACGGCACCGTGGTCGAGGACACCTTCGCCTGGCCCGCCGCGGGCCTCGGCGGCGCGTTCCTCACGGGTCAGGCCAATTTCCAGTAACAGCGGTCGCTGCGGCGATCGCGACGACGACGTGCCACGTCAAGGCGGGTCCTTGTCGTACGCGGTCGTGATCGTCGGCAGCTCGACCCACGGATGACGGCGGCAGTCGTAGACTGCGACGGTCGGCGCGGGAAACAGCGGGTCGGCGAACGCGCCGACGGCGACGCTCACGCTCCGTGCCTCGCACCCCTCCTCGGTGTGGAAGACCGTAGTCCCGCACACGGGGCAGAAGCGAAAGCGGAACGCCGCGCCTTGATCGCCGACGCGCACGTGCTCGGTGGCCGCGCCCGTCACCTTGTAAGGAGGGGTGAACGAGGCGAGCGCGGCGAAGGCGCTCCCCGTCCGCCGCTGACACGCGAGGCAATGGCACACGCCGACGCCGCGCGGCTCGCCGTGGACCTGGATGCGCAGCTGGCCGCAGGTGCACGACGCGACGCGGGCGGTCATCCGCGGAGGATACCCCGTTCGGGGACGCGGGCGCGCGATCAGGTGAGGAGCACGCTGTCCTCGCCGTCTGCGAGGGGCGAGCCGTCGGTCGTCATGTGGTCGACGCGGGCGACGGGGTATCGCCCGGGCTCGACGAGCACGGTCGCGTTGCCCTCGGCCACGACGTCGCCGCCGTCGAGCGCCGCCGTCTTGTGCGCGAGCTGACGCGCCTTGGGACCGACGAGCACCGTGTGCGACGCCCGCCTCACGTGCTTGCCCTTCTTCGTCTTCGTGTGCGTGCCGCTGCCGCCGGAGCCGGGCTTGCGAGGCGGCGCGACCTTGCTCCAGTCGACGCTGTGGCCGAGGCGGCGCTCGACCTCGGCCTTCACCGCGGCGTCGTCGGCCATGTACTGGACGTTCACGCTCTTGTCGGGATCCGCGATCAGCGCGTCCTTCGCGGCGGGGTCCTGGTAGCCGATGCAGCCTGCGGTGCCGGGCGAGCCGCCGTCGTAGTGGAGCTCCACGCCGGTGCGATAGCCGCCGTTCGGGTGCGGCGTCGTCTTGCCGTGATCGTGCGTGGTGAAGCTCCGCGACTCGGGCAAGGACCCCTGCGGCCCGGTGCCGATGACGTGGAACTCGCGGAACTTCGCGCGGCCGGTGCCGTCGGTCATCGTGGGCTGGTCGGCGCGCACGGGCGTCGCGTCGCCGTGGGTGTAGCTGCCCTGCGGGATGTCGCGGAGCCCCGCCGAGCCCGAGACGGCCGGATAGACCTGCCCGTTGGCGATCAAGTACCCGCTGGCGCTGTTGCCGCTCTCGGTCGCGATGAAGTCGGCCATCTCGTCCTCCCGGCGTGCTCCGATGAGCCTATTCCGGCCGGCGGCGCGGCGCGCCCCACACTTTCTGAAGCTTTCTTCGACCGTGAACCCGGCGAGATGCAGCGCGGCAGACTCGCTGCGATCGCGTCCCGGCCGCGGGTGCCTGCGCGAGGGCCGCGATCAGGGCGGCGACAAGATGCCCTCGTCACGGAGCCACGCCTCGCCGTCGTTCGCGAGCGCGGCGCCGGCGGTGTCGGGCACCGAGTGGCCGGCGAGGTAATAGGGCATGCGGATCGTCGCGCGGTAGTCGGGCACCGTCGGCAACGTGAGCGTGACGACGCCGGGCCGCAGCGCGCCCGCAGGCGCGGCCTCGTCGAGCGCGACGTCGAAGCCGAGCGACCGCCAGTAGCCGAGGAGGGCCGGCGTCATCACGATGAGGTCGTAGCGTGCGCGCGTGATGAAGACGCGGAGCTCGGGCATGAGCTCGAGCGCGGTGAAGCTCGTCACGTCTCCCGGGTAGAACTCGCACGAGAGCGCGCCGGGGAGCCAGTAGGCGTCGCCTTCGGGCAGCTGACCGAGCGCGGTCGAGAGCGCGGCCTCGTCTGCGCGCACGTCGTCCTCCGAATATTCGTCGAGCTCGCGCGCCGCGCCGACGCGCTCGGACGCCGCGAGCCCGGGCACGTTCGCGAGCGGCACGCCGAGGAGCGCCTCGAGCGTCGCCGGGTCTCGGATGGCCTCGGCCGTGCGCGCGTCGAGGTCGTCGGACTGCGCCTGCGTGAGGCGGTAGTCGTAGACGTCCTGCGTCGCGGTCAGCGAGATGAGGGCGGTGTTCGCGTCGAGCGCGGCCTCCTCGTACGCGAGCTCCGACCTCCCGAAGCCGGGCTCGATGAAGAGGACCGTGCCGAACTGCCGCTGCATCTGGGCCGAGGTGGCCGGCGCGCCGGCGAGGTCCGGGAACGCGAGATCCACGTGGCGCTGCACGCGGTCGCGGAGCCAGGGCAGCGCGTCCGCCGGCGCCACCGGCAGCGGCGGGTCGAGCGTGATCGCCTCGTCGTAGTGCAGCAGCAAGAGCTCCATCAACATGCCGCGCTGGCCGCCGTAGCTCTCGCCGGCGACGACGACGGGGCTCGCGATCAGGGCGGGGTGCGCGTCGAGGAAGTCGAGCACCGCGCGCACGAAGTCGCCGGCGTCGATGAGATAGAGGAGCGCGTTGTCGGCTTCGCCGGCCCACTGGCCGGGGGTGCACCCGGGGTCGCCGATCGAGTAGGAGAAGCCCGCCGCCGGCGAGTCGAGGTACAGCACGTTCGCGAACCGCGTCCACGAGTCGGGGTTGGGCTTCGCCTCGAGCGTGCCCGCGTCGGACGCGTCGAGCGTCATCGGCCCGGTGCCGAACGGGAGGAGGAGCCCCGTGGTCGCCGCTCCCGGGCCGCCGTTGAAGAAGACGACGAGGGGCGCCTGCTCGGGCGCGTGGTCGGCCGGGTGGAAGGAGTAGAACATGCGCGCCTCGCCCGCCCGCCCGCGCGAGAGCTTCGGGAGCGAGAAGAAGCCCGCCTCCGCGACGAGCGGCGGGGCCGCCGCGCCGGCGCCGCCGCCGCCGAGCGAAGCGTCACCGCCTCCGCCGCAGCCGAGCACGAGCGCCGAGGTGAGCACCGCCACGAGCGCAAGAAGTCGGGTCCAAGCCATGTAGGCCTCCTCGATGACTTGCGTGGCTGCACGAAGCCGCCGCCATCCATCTTTTTCGACGAGGCGCGGCGGCTCGGCGCGCTCACGCGTCAGCTCGGCACGCCGACGAGGCTCCTCGTACTCCCGGCCGGAGGTACTAGCGCCGCCACTCCGCTGCGCGCGCGAGCGTCGCCGCGTTCTCGGGCACGCGGGCGAGGAAGCTCGCGCGCATCACGGGGTCGGCGATGAGCTCGGCGCGCGCGCGGAGGCGCAGCTCGGCGGCGCCGATGAGGCGCGCGGCCCGCGGCGCGTCGCCGGAGGCGTAGACGACCTCCGCGTGCGTGAGGCGGACGAACGCGTCGCCCGCGTCGAGCGAGCCGAGCTGCTCGAGGATCGAGTACGCGCGCTCGGCCTCGAGGAGGGCGGACGCGCGCTTCAGCTGGCCGAGCTCGGCGCGCGCGACGGCGCCGAGCGCGAACGCGTGCAGCGGCAGCGACGACGCCGTGCTCGCGAGCGCGCCGCGCGCCACCTGCTCCGCCGCGCCGAAGTCGCCCGCGAGGCAGCACGTGATCGCGTAGTAGACGCGCGCGCCGCCGGCGATGCGCGCCGTGGGCAGCTCGCTCGGCCG
The DNA here is from genome assembly GCA_036500365.1 of Byssovorax sp. GTDB lineage: Bacteria > Myxococcota_A > Polyangia > Polyangiales > Polyangiaceae > DASYCF01. The sequence continues at coordinate 1,721 of DASYCF010000072.1, read as the reverse complement.
CTGCACGAGCTCGGCGAGGGTCGCGCGCGCCTCGTCGAGCTCGCCGTGGTACGCGAGCGCGAGGCCGAGGTTCAGCGCGGCGACCAGCTCGACGAACCTGAGCTTGCCGGCGACGCCGGCGGCGCGCGCGGCGCGGAGCTCGGCGATCGCCTCCTCGAGCAGGCCCATCTCCGTGAGCGAGCCGCCGAGGTTCGAGCGCTGGAAGCAGGCGTTGCGCGCGTCGCCCGCGAGCTCGTGCATCGCGACGGCGGCGCGCGTCTCGCCGAGGGCGCCGCTCACGTCGCCGCGCTGGAGCAGCCACGTGGCGCGCGACGTGTGCACGAGCGCCGCGAGCGAAGGGTTGCCCGCCGTCTCGAGGCGGTCGAGCTTCGCGATGAGGCGCCTTCCGAGGTCGTGCAGGCCCTGGTAGACGACGTAGTTGGTCACCCGCGCGATCGTGCGGGTCTTCTCCTGCTCGTCGTTGCCGAGCGTCTCGTCGACGAGGCGCGCGCCGATCTCTGCGAGCGCGTCGGTCTGGCCGATGCGCGCGTAGCCCGTCGCGAGCTCGCCGAGCGCCGCGTAGTAGGGGCCCTCTCCTGCGGGCAGGTTCGCGAGCGCCTCCTCGGCCGCGGCGGCGAGCTCGCCGTTCTCGTCGCGCCAGCGGTGCGCCTCGGCCTGGACGAGCCGGAGGTGACCGAGGAGCGCGCCCGTGGCGCCGCACGCGACGCCCTGCTCGGCGCGCGCGATGGCGCCCGAGAGATCGTTCGCGTCCCTCGCCTCGCGCGCGGCGTGGAGGAAGATCTCGGCCGCGCGCCCCGGGTTCCCGCCGCGCTCGTGGTGCTCGGCGAGGATCACCGCCTCGACCTCGCCCACGCTCTCGAGCCACCTCGCGGCGAGCTCGTGACCGAGCGTGCGATCGGCCTCGGTGAGCATGGCGTACGCGGCCTCGCGCACGATCGACTGGCGGAACACGTACTCGACCTGCCCGGGGAAGCGCGTGTCGCCGCGCCGCGCGAGCACCTCGCCCTCGACCAGCGCGTCGAGCTTCGCGAGGAGCTCGGGCTTCAAGTCCGCGCCGATCAGCGCCGCGACGCCGCCGCGCCAGCACACCTGGCCGAAGACGCTCGCCGCGCGCAGCACGCGCCGCGCGTCGGCGTCGAGCGCGTCGAGCCGCGCCTCGACCATCGCGAGCACGGTCTCGGGGAGCTTGCTCTTGCCGCTCGCGACCGCGCGCATGAGCTCCTCGAGGTAGAACGCGTTGCCCGACGCCTGGCCGATGACGCGCACGACGACGCGATCGTCGGCGTACGGGAGCACGGCGCGCACGAGCTTCTCGGCGGCCTTGCGCGTGAGCTCCGAGAGGCGGAGCTCCGACACGGGGCGACCCTCCCAGAGGCGCGGGAACAGATCGCGGAGCTCGGGCCGCGCGATGGCGACGATGAACAGCGGCCGCTGCTCGAGGGCGCGGAGCGACGCGTCGAGCAGCTCCATCGACGGCCCGTCACCCCAGTGCGCGTCCTCGAGCAGGATGACGAGCGGCTGCGCGGCGGCCTCGGCCTCGACGAACGTCTCCCACGCGCGCGCGACCTGGTCGCTCATGAGCACGGCGTCGGCGCGCGCGGCCCGTAGCTGCACGCTGTCGTCGTCGGGGAACGGGACGCCGACGAGCTCGCCCATGAACTCGACGACGCGCGCGACGTCGCGGCCGGCCAGCGAGCGCGAGACGCGCGCGCGGAGCTTCT
>DASYCF010000071.1:0-2332 GCA_036500365.1 Byssovorax sp. | reverse complement strand
GCGTCGAGCGCGTCCTTCGCGCGCGCGAGGAGCTTGGACACGGCCGCGCGCCGAGCGGCCATCGCCGCCTTCATCTTGTCGGCGCCGCCGCCTGCGAGCGCGAACCGCTGCGCCTCTTTGAGGTCGTCTCCCGCCGCGAGCAGGGCGTCGAAGGGCGCGCGCGCCTCGCGCCACAGGCAGTTCACGACCCACGCCGAGACGCTCGGCCGCGCGCGCGCCTTCACCGCGGCAGCGCCGGCCTTGTCGCCTGCCTTCTTGAGCGACGCGGCGAGCGCGTCGCGGTCCCTCACGAACGCGTCGAGCGGCCCCGCGTAGAGGCGGTCGAGCCCCTGCTCGAGGTCGTCTTGCGTTGCCATCCCTCGAGACGCGTAGCCCGCGTCGCGCCGCGCCGTCAAACGCGCCCGGCCTCGCGGCGCTTGTCACCGGGGCCGCGCTCCGGCACGGGGGGTCCATGGAAGAAGACGACCCGCGCCGCGCGCGTATCCTCGCGTCGAACCTGCGCTGGCGCGTGATCTTCGCGATCCTCGCCGTCGTCGTGCCGGCGCTGCTCACCGGCCTCTTCGCGCGGCACCAGGGCCGCCTCCGCGCGCTCGTCGATCACGGCCAGACGACGACTGCCACGCTCACGGGCGTGTCGCGTCAGGACAACGTCGTCTATTCCACCTATCGATTCGATCTCGGGCTCGCGTCCTTCGAGTCGACGGTCTCGCGCGAGGACGCGCCGTACCCGCCTGGCACGACGTTCCCGATTACCTATCTCCCCGAGGACCCTTCGCTCAGCAAGCCGTTCGTGCCCTACACGGAGGCGCGCTTCGAGGCCGAGGTCGATCGGCGCATCACGACCGGCGTGCCCATCGGGTTCTTCGTGTTCTTCGCGGGCGCGGCGCTCCTCTGTCACCGCGCGATCGAGAAGCAGCGGCGCGGCCGGCTCGGAGAGGGGTGGCGCATCTCGCCGGACGCGCTCGGTCGCATCATCGCGGCGCTCCTCGTCGCGACCCCGCTGATGGTCGCCTTCGATCCGAAGGTGCGCGCCGTCGACGAGGCGGTCCTCGGGCCTTCGCCGCTCGGCCTACCCGCGGTCGTCGTCGCGTCGATCATCGTCGCCGCGCTCCTCTCACCGATGTTCTGGGTCATGCCGCACCTCGCGCGGATCATGAAAGACGCGCAGGCGCGCGGCGGCGGCTATACGAAGTTCGACATCGCGCACGCCGTGTTCACGGCGCCGCGGGAGCTCCGTCGGTCGCGCGCCATCGTGCTCGGCGGCCTCGCGTACTTCATCGTGGTGTGCGGCGCGTGGATCGCGTTCACCTCCGCGAAGGGGATCTGACACGCGCGTGGTAGACTGCATCCATGCTTCGTAGCTGGCTTGGACGGACCCTGGGAGTCGCCGTGCTCGCGGGGTGCGGCGGCAACGTGTTCGTGGATGGTGGCTCCGCCGGAGCGGGCGGCGCGACGGGGACGTCAGGCTCGACGTCGACCTCGCGCGTCACGAGCACCACGCAAGCGGGCACGTCGATCACTTCGACGTCCGTCACGGCGACGTCCGTCACGGCCACGTCGACCTCCGTCACGGCGTCGTCGACGTCGGTCACGGCCACCTCGACGGCGGCGGGCGGGGTGCCGGAGTGCGAGAACCTCGGCTACGTCGCCGTCGGCGGCGACTGCCCGGTCGAAGGCGTCACGTGCACGATGCACGTCTGCTGCGAGGGCGTCGTCGTCTGCAAGGCCGGCCGCTGGGTCGCGAGCGTCCCGAGCTGCACGCAGCCGTGTCGCACATGCGCGAACGGGCTCGCCTGCGAGGGCGACGCGATCTGCGTCCTCGACGACGTGCACGACGTGCTTCAGTGGTCGCGGTGCGCGTTCGACCCCTGCGCACCCGCGGCGCTCGATTGCAGCTGCGCCGGCGCCATCTGCACGGGCGCGAACCTCGGGTGCGTCGCCGCCTCCCCCGGCCAGCTCACCTGCACCGACTTCACCCAGTAGCGCGGTCAGCCCGAGCCCGAGCCCGCACCCGAGCCCGAGCCGAGCCCGAGCCCGAGCCGAGCCCGAGCCCGAGCCCGAGCCCGAGCCCGAATCCGAGCCCGAGCCCGAGCCCGAGCCCGAGCCCGAGCCCGAGCCCGAGCCCGAGCCCGCACCCGAGGCGGACGCACAGGCAGATGCAGGCTCTGACTCTGGCTCGGGCTCGGCTCGGGCTCTGACTCTCAATCTGGCTCGGACTCTGATTCTGGCTCAGGCTTAGGCTCAGGTGCGGGCTCGGGTGCGGGCTCGGGCTCGGGTACGGGCTCGGGTGCGGGCTCGGGCTCGGGCTCGGGTGCGGGTTCAGGCTCGCTTG
>DASYCF010000070.1:0-10005 GCA_036500365.1 Byssovorax sp. | reverse complement strand
GGCATCGCCAAGGCGCTCAACTCGTCGGCCGAGACGCGGACCGGCGTGCTCAAGGGCAAGGTCGCCTACATGGCGCCGGAGCAGGCGCGCGGCGAGCGCGTCGACCGCCGCGCCGATCTCTTCTCGGTCGGCGTGCTCCTCTGGGAGGCCGCCGCGGGCAAGCGCCTGTGGAAGGGCGTGCCCGACATCACCATCTTGCAGCGGCTCCTCTCGGGCGACATCCCGCCGCCGTCGAGCGTGCGCCCGGTGCCGCCCCGGCTCGAGCACGTCGTCATGCGCGCCCTGTCGAGCAACCGCGACCACCGCCAGGCGAGCGCCGCGGATCTGCAGGCCGAGATCGACTTCGTCATCGACGAGCTCGGCGTGCGGGCCACGCCGCGCGACGTCGGTCGCGTCGTCGCCCAGCATTTCGACGCCGAGCGCTCGAAGATCAAGTCGCTCGTGGAGGAGCAGCTCCGCCGGCCCGACGGGCGGCTCCCCGTCCTCGAGGCGCCGCCGACGATGAGCGCGTCGACGCTCGAGCGCGTGCCGATGTCGGGCTCCGACGGCTCGGTCTCGAGCGTCGTGAGCTTCCAGTCCCCGGGCGCGCCCGCGAACACGTCGTCGTACACCGCCGCCTCGACGCTCAGCTCGCGCGCGGGCGCTCCGATCGCCGCGCCGCGCCGCGGGCTCGTGGCCGGCCTCGCGCTCGCAGGCGGCGCCGCGCTCGCCGTGGTCTTCTGGGTGATGACGCGTGGCCAGGCCGCGCCCGCCGCCGCGACGACGACCGCAGCCCCGGCCGCGCCGCCGAGCGCGACCGCCTCCTCCGCCGCGGCCGCGCCCACGGGCGACGTCGAGCTGCGCGTCTCGGCGACGCCGAGCGACGCGAAGATCTTCGTCGACGACGTCCTCGTGAAGGGCAACCCGTACCGCGGCAAGCTGCCGCGCGGCGACGTCACGCACACCGTCCGCGCCGAGGCGGAGGGCTACACGACGCACACGCGTACGGTCACGTCGATGAAGGACCTCGACCTCGAGCTCGCCCTCCAAAAGGACGAGAAGCCGAGCGCCGAGAAGAAGGACAAGGGCAGGCCCGCGCCCGCCGCTGCGTCGCCCGCCCCCGCGAAGGACGACGAGATGCGCCCCGCGCCGAAGCCGCGCCGCACGCTCGACACGTCGAACCCGTACAACAAGTGAGCTCGATGCCCGCCCCCGCTCGCGCCGTCGCGGCCGCTGTCCTCCTGTCGCTCTTCGCCGCCGCTGCGCCGCTCGCCGCGCAGCCCGCGTCGGCGCCGCCGAGCGCCGCCGCGAGGTCCGAGGCGGCGACGCGCTTCAAGAAGGGCCTCGACCTGTTCAAGGACGGCGACTACCAGGCCGCGCTCATCGAGTTTCGCCGCGCGTACGAGCTCGCGCCGAACTACCAGGTCCTCTACAACATCGGGCAGGTCTCGTTTCAGCTGCAGGACTACCCGGGCGCGCTCGCCGCCCTCCAGCGCTACTTGACCGAGGGCGGCCGCAACGTGCCCGGCACCCGCCGCGCCGAGGTCGAGCGCGACATCGAGAAGCTCAAGCAGCGCGTCGCGAACCTCGAGGTCATCGTCAACGTCGACGGCGCGGACATCTCCGTCGACGACGCGTCCGTCGGCAAGTCGCCGCTCGGCAAGCCGCTGCTCGTCGGCGCAGGCAAGCACCGCGTGACCGTCGCGCGCGCCGGCTACACGAGCGGCGCGAAGCTCGTCGAGATCGCGAGCCAGGACTCGCAGAAGGTCGAGTTCCAGCTCACCGAGACGCAATCCGCCGCGCCCGCGCCGATCCCGCAGATCGCGCCCGCGTCGGGTGAGCCGCCGGCCGCGTCGAGCTCCACGCCGGCGACGCCGCCGCCGCCGAAGGGGCCGAACTACACGCCCGCGATCATCGCCTGGTCGGCCACGGGCGCGGTGACGATCGGCGCGGTCATCACGGGCGTGCTCGCGCTCGGCGCGTCGAGCGACCTCAAGAAGGATCGCGAGACCGCGTTCGTCTCGCGCGACACGCTCGACTCCGCCGGATCGAAGACGTCGACGATGGCGCTCGTGACCGACATCCTCGGCGGCACGGCGATCGTGGGCGCGGGCATCTCGATTTACCTGACGGTGAGCGCGAGCTCGTCGAGCGCGGCCCCGAAGGTCGGCGCGGTGCCGATGCGCGTGCGCCTCACGCCGACGCCTGGCGGCGCCGTCGTCAGCGGCACGTTCTGACGATCGAGCGAGTCGAGGTTGGGGCCGCGCAGGGCCCCATCGTCAGTGCTTCTTGCGCTTGTAGAGCTGCGCGGCGACGGGGCCCGGGCCGCCCTTGCTCGACTTGACGACGACGCGCGCGGGCGCGGTCGGCAGCGTCCACACGTAGCAGCCCGCCTTCGTCCCGGCGCCGGCGTGGAGGCCGATCATCGTGTCGACGAGCAGCGGCTGCTGCCCGAGGCCGGCCACGGGGATCATCGGCAGCCCGCTCGACGCGAGATCGAGGCGCAGGAGCACGTCGACCTCGCTGACGGGCGGCAAGCCCTCGCCGAGGATCGTGTAGCAGGCGCCCTGCTCGAGCTGGATGGGATCGCTGACGACCTCGATCCCCTCGGCCACGACGCCGCAGAGGGGCTTGCCCTCGGCCTTGCCGCCCGCCGCCTCGTCGTTCACGCGCGCGCCGATCGCGGTCGTGAGCGCGCTCGACTGCACGGCGTCGCACGGCGCAGACGGCACGACGGGCGGCGTCGTCGCCACGGGGAGCGGCGGCGGCCCAGGCGGCGGCTGCGCGGGAGGATCGGAACCTCCGCACGCGCCGCACGCGAGCGTGAGCGTCGCCATCGCGACGGCCCCGGTGACGCGGGCCGTGATCGCCACGAGCAGCATCTTCTTCATGTCGCCTCCTTGTAGTGCGACGACCGCCGGACCGAAACCGCGCCTCGCTTTTCGTGCTTCGCTTGCGCCTTTTCGCGGATCGCTGCCAAGGTAGGTGCACGCGCGGGCCGACGTACGACGAAGCAGGGGCCCCGCAAACGCCGCGAAAAAGGCCGAGTCGCTCGGAAAGTTCGCGGCGATGTGATGAAACAGGCGGAGGCATCGTCCAAGGAAGGCAAGGAACGTCGACGGACCAAGGCACGGCGCGCACCACGCGTCCGGGCCACCGCGTTGCGGCGCCGCGCTCGCAGGGGAGCGCCGTCAGCCGCGCGGCTTCGGAGTCGTCGAGTGTCCCTGGGAGGTCGCTTTGCGTAAGGTCTGCACGTCTCTGGTCGTCGTCTCGATCGCGGCTCTCGCGGTGGGTTGCGCCCCGCGCGGCGGTGAAGACGAAGGATCCAACGTCCCGCAGAACACGAACCAGGGGCAGTTCGCGAACGGAGGCCAGATGGGCACCGCCGGCCAGCCCGGCACGGCGCCCTACGCGGCCAACCCCGCGCAGCAGCCGCAGAACGGCGCGGTGCCCGGCGCCCAGCCGGCGGCGGCGCCGGGCTTCCCCGCGCTGCCCGTGTCGTTCCCGTTCCCTGGCGCGCAGCCCGCGCAGCAGCCGTCGCAGGCGCCCGCGCAGGGCGCCTCGCAGCCGCAGGCGAACAACGGCGCGTTTCCGATCCCCAACGTCGCGTGGCCCTTCCCGGGCGCGCAGGGCTCGCCGCAGCAGCAGGGCGGCTCCGCCGGCGCAGCGACGCCGATCGACCCCAACGTCGCGAGCGTCGCCACGGTGCCGCTCATGGCGTACGCGGTCCAGGAGGCGCCGAACATGAACCGCGAGGGCGGCACCATCGCGGGACAGTTCCGCGAGGGTCAGACGCTCGAGCAGCCGTTCCAGCTCGCGCCGAACAAGTGCTACACGGTGCTCGCCGTCGGCGCCGGCGTGCTCGAGACCGACATCAGCATCGTGGCCGTCACGCCGATCCCGGCGCAGTCGCCCGTGCTCGCGAACGACAACACGTCGGGGCCGAACGCGTCGCTCGGCGGCCGCGGCAACTGCTACCGCTGGCAGGCCCCGATCGGCATCAACGCGAAGTTCGTCGTCCGCGCGACCCGCGGCATGGGCATCATCGCCGCGCAGATGTACGCGAAGTAGCCGCGCGCGGGCCGCGCCTCGCTCGGTCGAGATTTCACGCCCGTCGGAGGGCTTGGCGACGCCGATTCGCTCCAGCAGCGGGTCGGCGTCGCGTTTTTTTGACCGAGCGAAGCGAGGTCGGGGTTTGGGGCCGCTCGCGGCCCCATCGCAAATTTCAGCTCGGCAGCCCGGGGGCCGGGAAGCCTGCGCAGAGCTCGCGCACCTCGCCGGCGATCTTCGCGAGGCGCGCCTCATCGGCGTGGTGAGCGGCGACCTGATCCATCCACTCGGCGACGCGCGCCATCTCCGCCGTGCCCATCCCGCGTGACGTGATCGACGGCGTGCCGAGGCGCACGCCCGACGGGTCCATGGGCTTGCGCGGGTCGAACGGGATCGCGTTGTAGTTGGCGACGAGCCCGGCGCGAGCGAGCGCCTGCGCGTAGGGCTTGCCGCCGATGCCCTTCGGCGTGAGGTCGATGAGCAGGAGGTGGTTGTCGGTGCCGCCCGTGATCAGGCGGAAGCCGCGCTGCGCGAGCCCTTCGCCGAGCGCCTTCGCGTTCTCGACGACCTGCCTCGCGTACACCTTGAACGAGGGCTGCTGCGCCTCCTTCGCGGCCACGGCGATCGCGGCGGTCGTGTGGTTGTGCGGGCCGCCCTGCAGGCCGGGGAACACGGCGCGATCGATCGCGCTCGCGTGCTCGGCCTTGCAGAGGATCGCGGCGCCGCGCGGCCCGCGGAAGGTCTTGTGCGTCGTCATCGTCACGACGTCGGCGATGCCCACGGGCGAGGCGTGCGCGCCGCCGGCGACGAGCCCGGCGATGTGCGCGATGTCGCACGCGAGGATCGCGCCCACCTCGTCGGCGATGGCGCGGAACGCCTGGAAATCGAGCGCGCGCGGGTACGCCGTCGTCCCGCACCAGATGAGCTTCGGCTTGTGCTCCTTCGCGAGGTCGCGCACCTGATCGAGGTCGATGCGGTGGTCGTCGGCGCGCACGCCGTACGCGACGCTCTTGAAGAACTTGCCCGTGATCGAGACGCCCCAGCCGTGCGTGAGGTGGCCGCCCGACGGCAGGCCGAGGCCCATGATCGGCTCGCCCGGCTTCACGAACGCGAGGTACACGGCGAGGTTCGCGGGGCTGCCGGAGTACGGCTGCACGTTCACGTGGTCGGCGCCGAAGACCTGCTTCATGCGCTCCTTCGCGAGCTCCTCGACCGCGTCGATCTGCGCCTGGCCTTCGTAGTAGCGCTTGCGCGGGTAGCCCTCGCTGTATTTGTTCGTGAGGACGGAGCCCGTCGCCTCGAGGACGGCGCGCGACGCGTAGTTCTCGCTCGCGATGAGGCGGATCGTGTCGGCCTCGCAGCGCTCCTCGGCGCGGATGAGCGCCGCGACGTCGGGGTCTTGGTCGGCGAGCGCGGCGCGCCCCCCTGCTTGGTAGTCGCTCACGCTTCGAACTCCGCTCGCTGGAGGATGTTGGCGACGCGCCACAGGAAGCTGTTCGCGAGCACGCCGTCGATCACGCGATGATCGTACGAGAGCGCCATGAACATGACCGGGTGGATCGCCATCGAGTCCTCGCCGTCCTTCGTGACGACGACGACGCGCTTCTTGATCTCGCCCATGCGCAGGATGCCCACGTTCGGTTGCGAGATGATCGCGCCGCCGAAGAGGTTGCCCTTCATGCCCGGGTTCGAGACCGTGAACGTCGTGCCGGCGAGGTCGTCGGCCGTCGTCTTGCCGCCGCGCGCGCGCGCGGCGAGCTCGTCGATGCTGGCGGCGATGCCGCGGAGGCTGAGCTGGTCGGCGTGCTTGATGCTCGGCACGATGAGCCCGCCCGGCGTGTCGACGGCGACGCCGAGGTTCACGTCGCGCAAGACCGCGTACGAGCTCTCGAGGACGCGCGCGTTCACCTGCGGGTGCTCGCGCAGGGCCTTCACCGTCGCCGCGCAGATGAACGCGAGGAACGTGAGCGAGACGCCGCCCTTCTTGTAGGCGTCCTTGTGATCGTCGCGGAGCTTGCTCGTCGCGTGGAGGTCGACCTCGGCGACGGTGACCACGTGCGGCGACGTGATCTTCGAATAGACCATGTGGTCGGCCGTGATGCGGCGGCGGCGCGAGAACGGGACGATCTCGTCGCCGGGCTTCTGCACGTACGGCGGCAGCTTGTACGCGCCGAAGCCGACGCCCGGGATCGGCGGGACGAAGCCGCCGCCCGCCTGGAGCATGTGCGACAGCTCGATGGCGGCCGGCGTCGACGTCGGCGCGGCCGTGTCGCGCGCCTCGGGCAACGGAGCCGGGGGCGCGAAGCTCGTCGCGTGCGGGAGCGCGCCGGCCCCGCCCGCGCGCACGACGTCGTCGCGCGTGACGCGGCCGCGCTCGCCCGTCGCCTGCACGCGGCCGAGGTCGACGCCCATCTCGTGCGCCAGCTTGCGCGTCGACGGCGACGACAGCGTGGTCGAGCCGCGGTCAGAGGGCGGCGGCGCGGGCGGGCCCCCGTTCGCGCGCGCGCCATCGTCGCTCTTCTTCGGCGCGGCGGCGGCGGCGCTCGGCTGCGCGGTCTCGTCGATCTGACAGAGGAGGCCCTTCGCCGAGACCAGCGTGCCCGGGGCGACGGCGATCTTCACGACGCGCCCCGCGGCAGGCGACGGGATCTCGCTGTCGGCCTTGTCGGTGGCGACCTCGAGGAGCGGCTGCTCGCGCTTCACGTAGTCGCCCTCGGCCACGAGCCACTTGGTCACGGTCCCCTCGGCGACGCTCTCGCCGAGCTGGGGCATCACGACGTCGATCATGCGCCTCTCGCTCCTCGCGCGGGCCTATACGCCGTGACCCGGCGAGGAGCAACGCGTCGCCTCGCCCGCGCGGATGCGGTAGTGCGGCCGTGACGCATGGATGAGATGCACGCGGCGGAGCACGACGCGCGCGAGGCGCTCGATCGCGCGGTCGAGGCGGGCGACGTCGAGGGCGCGCGCGACGCGATCCGCGCCGGCGTCGATCTCGAGCGCCGGGGCGCAGCCGGGGCGACCGCGCTCCTGACGGCTGCGGCGAAGGGCGACTTCGCGATGGTGCGCGCGCTCCTGTCGGGCGGCGCCGACGTGCTCGCCGCCGACGACGCGGGGGCGACGGCGCTGCACCGCGCGGCGTCGATCGGCCGCGTCGATCTGGTCGATGAGCTGTTCGGCGCCGGCGCCCGGCTCGAGGCGCGCGACGCGGCGGGCCGCACCGCCCTCGGCGCCGCGCGCGCGGCCGGCCACGCCGAGGCCGCCGCGCTGTTGATCGAGCGCGGCGCGGACGACGAGCCGGCTTGATCGAGCCTCGTTCCACGTCGGAGACGGCGTGCGGCGCAGTCTCCGCCGAGTCGACGCGCGCGTCGGATATCCTCGGCGCGTGCTCTTCGCGCGCGGGCAGGTGATCTGCGGCCCGGTCTCCTACGCGTCGTCGATCTGCGCCGAGCGGGCGTTCCAGCTCTACGTCGTCGAGCGGCGCGGGAGCGTGTGGGACACGCGGCTCGTCGGCGCGCGGCGGCGGCGCGAGGCGCGCGCGCGGCCGACGCTGTGGATTCTCCTCGACGGATGGGTCCGGTTCCACGCCGAGGGCGCGCCGAGCGTCGAGGCGCCCGCCGCCGCCGCGAGCGCGAGCCCGCCGCTCGACGGCCCGGTCGAAGGCACCGGCGCGACGCTCAGCGCGGGCGGCGAGCCGTTCTCCGCGCTCCAGCTCTCCGTCGACGCAGATCGCTGGACGGGCCCGATCGGCGGCGCGACGACGCCGATCGCCGCGTCGCCCGCGCTCGTCGACGCAGCGCGCGCGGTCCTCGAGGCGGCCGACGACGCGGCGGCGCTCGGCAGCGCCGCGTCGTTCGTCTCGCGGTGCGCCGAGGCCGGCCTCGTGCGCGCCGAGCTCGCGGGGAGCATCGTCGCCGAGGAGCCCGCGGCGCTCCGTCGCACGTGGGCCGCGATCGCGCCGAGCTACCTGACGGTCTCGACGGCGCCGACGCTGCAAGAGCTCGCCGACCGCGCCGGCGTCTCGCTGCGGCAGATGGCGCGCGACCTCGAGGGCGCGCTCGCGACGTTCGGCTTCTCGTGGCGCGGTCTCCGCGACGTCTCGAGCGACATGCGCCTCCGGTGGGCCATCCTGCTTTTGTCGAACGACGCGATCCCGATCGCCGACGTCGCGAGCGCGGCCTGCTACGGCAGCACCGCCGCGCTCGACCGCGCGCTGCGCGACGCGGGATTGGGCAGCCCGAGCGAGCTCCGAAGGACGATCCGCGCGTCGGTGGTCTGACGAACGACGAGCCCTACAGGCCGCAGCAGTTGGCCGGGCGGCGCCGCGGCATCACGAGGAGCACGCCCCTCGGCAGGGCGGCGCCGCCGTCCTTCGTCACCGCGGCGAGCGAGGCGAAGCGCCGGACGCGCTCGCCGACTTGCAGGTAGACGCCGCCCGGACCTGCGTCGGCGAACGCCGCCTCGGGGCCTTGCTCGACGAGCGAGGCGGTCTTGGCGCCGAGGTGCACGACGGAGACGGCGTGGCGGTGCTCGTCGCCCTCGTTCTCCTGCTCGCACACGCAACGCGAGACGCTCGTCACGACGAGCGCGGTGTCGTCGTCGAGCAGCACCGTGGAGACGCCGGCGGCGTGGCGGCGGTCGAGCTGGATGCGATCGCCGCGCGGCGTGGTCAGCTCGCCTCGCGCGGTGACATCGAAGCCTTTAGGCATCGAACGCGTCAAGGCCCCTTCGGCGGCGAGCATGACTTCGTAGGTCGCGGCGCCCTTCGGAGGGCCTTTGACCGGTACGAGCCGCTGACCATCCCAGCGTTCGCTGCGGTCGCCGAGCTCGAGGAACACGTCTGCGGGCGCGTCGGCGGGCCCAGCCGTCAGCGCTGCGACGCTCCAGATGAACGGTTCGTCCTCCGTGAGCGACGCCTCGCCGTCGATCTCGGCACGCGCGGCGAACGGCTTGCCACCCACGAGCCGCGCGCGGCCGTTCATGCGAGGTGAGAAGTCCGAGCCGCTGTCGATCGGCGACGCCTCGAGGACGAAGCACGTCTCTCGCGCCACGTCGCACCACGCGGTGCCCGCGGCCGCGTCATCGGGCGACAAGGGCACGAATCGACGTCGAGCCTCGACCCATACGCCGGCACGGACCCACGTCGGCGTCAGCACGTTCTTGTCGAAGGTGGGAGGCGCAGCCCGGTACACGACCGCGGCGACTCCGGCCTTCATCGCGTCCGAATAGGCGGTCTGGAGCGCGCCGATCCGCGCGCGGAGCGCGGCGCCGCGCGGGCTCTTTCGGAGCGCGTCGAGGTCGGCGTCGGCGTCGAGCTTGGCAGCGTACGCAGGCAGATCCCGCGACACGAGGCGCTCCATCTCTGCGGCCGCCCGCGCGACGTCCCCCGCGCGCGACGCGGCGCACGCGACGTCGAAGCGCGCGATCATGTCGTCCGGCGCGATCTCGACGGCGCGCGTGAAGAGCTCGAGGCTCTCCGCGTACTTGCCTGCCTTGTGCAGCGCGAGGCCGTCGTGCAGCAGCTTGTTGACGGCCGCGGGCGGGCGAGCCGGCGGCCCTTCGAAGCCGATGTCGTCGGCCCGCGCAGAGCCCGAGCCCACAGCCGAGGCCGCACCCGAGCCCGAGCCTGCACCCGAGCCCGAGCCCGAGCCCGAGCCCGAGCCCGCACCCGAGCCCGAGCCCGAGCCCGCACCCGAGCCCGAGCCTGCACCCGAGCCCGAGCCCGCACCCGAGCCCGAGCCCGAGCCCGCACCCGAGCCCACAGCCGCACCCGAGCCCGAGCCCGAGCCCAATGCCGGTCACCTAGGCTGCAAGTGATCGATCTTGCTTTGTTTTTTGGGAAGCCCCTATTTTTCTAGCCGATTTTGCGCTTTCTTGCGGTCGATGGCCCTCGATCTTGCGCTCCGCACCGCAGCCGCCCTTCCTCACATCGAGTCGTTCGCGCGCTTTCGCGACCACATCAAGCCCGAGTGGATCGAG
>DASYCF010000069.1:0-2223 GCA_036500365.1 Byssovorax sp. | reverse complement strand
TTCCAGGCGGCGACGGCGTGCAGCACGCAGCGCGCGCGGAGCGTGCCGGCGCCGGTCGCGACGCACTCGCCGAGCGCGCGGCGCCCGCCCGCGAGCGCCTCGTCCTCGATCGCGGCGCCGCCCTTCGCGCAGAGCGCCGCGCCGACGCCGTGCTTCATGCGCATCTGATCGTTGGCGCTGTTGACGATGCCGTCCGTCTCCACGTCGGCCACGTCGCCCTGCTCGACGACGATCCGCACGGGGCCGAGCTGGAAGCGCCCGCGTCCGAGCTGCACGCCGCGGACGCGCGGGGCGAGGCCGCGGGAGAGCGCGCCGAAGTGCCGCAGCGGCTGCTTCAGCGTCGCGCGGCGCTCGGGGTCCATGTCGAGCATGCGCCCGAGCACGTGCTGGAACGCCGCCTCCTCCGCCGATGTAGGCACGGGAAACATCGCGGGCTTTCGCGCGACGATGTCGGCGACGTCCGTGTGCGGGGGCGTGCCGTAGTAGAGGTCGTAGACGGTCGCGCCGAGCGAGTAGACGTCGCACGCGCGCGTCGGCGGCGCGCCGCCCAGCGCCTCGGGCGCGACGAAGCGCAGCGTGCCGTACTGCTCCTTGGTCCCGCACCCGCGCGCGACGGCGATGCCGAAGTCGCCGAGGCGCACGCCCGTCTGCGGCGAGCCGAAGAGGTTCGACGGCTTGACGTCGCGGTGGAGGACGCCGGTCTGGTGCGCCCCCTGGAGCGCCTCGGCCACGTGGTGGGCGATCGTGCAGACGAACCAGAGGGGCAGCGCGCGGCCGAGCGTCTCGCGGCGGCGCCGGTCGAGCTCCGCGAGGTCGAGGCCGTCGACGTACTCCTGCGCGATGTACGCGAGGCCGTCGTGCACGCCGACGTCGACCGCGTGCACGACGCGGTGGCTCGGGATGCGCGCGGTGAGGCGCGCCTCGTCGCGCAGGCGCGAGAAGCCGCGGTCGTCGGTCGACGCCTCGAGGAGCGTCTTCACGATCACGGGCGTGCCGAGCTCGCGGTGGCGCGCGAGCCACACGCAGCTCATGCCGCCCTCGCCGATGCGACCCCACACCTCGTAGGCGCCGACGTCGACGCCGGTCAGATCGCGGCGCGCGGCCGCGGCGCCGCTGGGGCCCAGGGTCGGCGGGTGCGCGGCCGCGATCGTCGCGTCGACGGAGGTCGGCTCCTCCACGCTCAGAACTCGGCGGGGTCGCTGTACGTGCCGAGCACGTCGCGCAGCACGTCGCAGATCTCCTGCTCGGTCGCGTACGCGCGCGCCGCGGCGATGATGGGCGGCATGAGGTTCGTCGCGCCGCGCGCCGCCTCGCGCACGGCGGAGAGCTCGTCGCGCACGGCGTCGCCGTCGCGCTCGGCCTTCACCTTCGCGAGGTTCTGGCACTGCGTCTTCTGCACGGTGTCGTCGATGCGGAGCAGCGGGATCGCGCGCTCGCCGCTCGTGACGAAGCGGTTCACGCCGACCATCACGCGCTCCTCGGCGTCGACCTCGCGCTGGAAGCGGTAGGCGCTCGCGGCGATCTCGCGCTGCGGGTAGCCCTTCTCGATCGCGCTCACCATGCCGCCCATCTCGTCGATGCGCTTCACGTACTCGAGCGCCTCGGCCTCGAGCTTGTCGGTCAGCCACTCGACGAAGTAGCTCCCGCCGAGGGGGTCGATCGTGTTCGCCACGCCGCTCTCGTGCGCGATGATCTGCTGCGTGCGCAGGGCGATCATGACGCTCTCCTCGGTCGGCAGCGCGTACGTCTCGTCGAGCGAGTTCGTGTGCAGGCTCTGCGTGCCGCCGAGCACGGCGGCGAGCGCCTGGAGCGAGACGCGGACGACGTTGTTGTACGGCTGCTGCGCCGTGAGCGACACGCCGGCGGTCTGTGCGTGCGTGCGGAGCTTCAGCGACTCGGCCTTCTTCGCGCCGTAGCGATCGGTCATGAAGCGCGCCCACATGCGCCGCGCGGCGCGGAGCTTCGCGATCTCCTCGAAGAAGTCGTTGTGCACGTCGAAGAAGAACGAGAGGCGCGGCGCGAACGCGTCGACGTCGAGGCCGCGCTCGAGGCAGCTCTCGACGTAGCCGAGGCCGTCGGCGAGCGTGAAGGCGAGCTCCTGGGCCGCCGTGCTCCCCGCTTCGCGGATGTGGTAGCCGCTGATGGGGACCGTGTTCCAGCGCGGCACCTCCTTCGAGCAGTACTCGATCATGTCGGTCACGATCCGCATGGCCGGCCGCGGGG
>DASYCF010000068.1:0-8901 GCA_036500365.1 Byssovorax sp. | reverse complement strand
GTGCGCGCCCCGAGCAAGCCCTCGGAGCCCTTGCCGTCGAGCGCGCGCTTGAAGGCCGCGATCCCCGGCGCGTCGGCCGCACGTTCGAGCTCGGCGAACGCGGTCGCGTGGGGGCGATAGATGTCCTCTTTGATCGCCGCTTCGGCCGCCGCCGCGTCGAAGTGCGCGATCGACTGCACCCGGTGCGGGCCGTCGCCGACGCGATGACCGACGAGCACGACGCCGACGACGACGACGGGCGAGCCCTGCACGTTCACGAGCTCGTGCGCGAGCTCACAGCGCGCGCGCCAGCTGCGCGTCGCCGCCACAGCAGCGGTACGCGCTTCGTCGGCGAGGCGAAGCTTCTCGGCGACAGGCGCATCGGTGTTCTCGGCCTGGCGATGCGACGCGCCCAAGATCTCATTTTGCCGCTCGAGCGCCGCGAGCTGACGCTGCGCGAGGCGAAATTGCAGCAGCTCGCCGGGCGTGAGCGACGCGAGCGCAGCCGCGTCGTCGTCGGGGTGGTTGGTCTTCGTGTCGGTCATCGCGTGGTTCCTTTCGTCGCGCCGAAGACGAACGGGACCGGGCCCGGGTCGTAGAAGCCCTCGACGTGCGAGAGCCGCGGCAGCGAGGGGAGCGCCTGGCGCGCGTCGTCGTCGCGCCCGTCGTCGATGACGTCGTCGTCGAGGTCGTCGGGCTTGGGCGCGGGCTTCGGCTTGGGCTTGGCGACGGAGCGCGCCAGCGCGGCCAAGGTCGAGCGCCGGACCGTCACGAGGCCGGCCGCGCGCTCCGTCTCGGCGGCCTGCAGGTCGGCCGCGACCCGGGTCGCGATGCGCTCGCGGTCGTGCCGCGCAGCGCGGAGGGCGCGGGCACGCTCCACGATGCTCACGACGCCCGCCTCGACGTGGCAGGCGCCGCGCCGGCATCGCCGCGCACGAGACCCGCGCCGCGGCGAAGGAGCTCGCTCGCCGGGATGCCCTCACGGAGCGCGCGCGCGAGCAGCGCCTCACGCTCCGCGTCGTCCAGCCGCACGACGACGGCGTGCTGCCTGCGCGATTCGCCGCGCTTCTTGGTCTCGCTCATGTCGGGGCTCTCCGATTATCTGGACGTACAAATAATGCTTGACGTATCAAGCGTTGCGTGTCTATCAAGTCAACGCTTGCCATGGTCGGCCATGGCTAGTCAATGTCTATTTGAGAATTCGGCGCCTACGGCGTCGCCCGCGGGGATGGCGCCCGGGCGTTGGTAAAATTCCCTGAGCGAATTAGGCTTCGGGAATGGATGGTCGGCGCAAGGGCCCCCAGTTGAGCGACGCCGAGCGCGCGGAAGTGCGAGAGCGTTTCGCCGCCGCGCTGAGCGCGACGCGACAGGAGATCGCGGCTGGTCAGCGCCGCGGGCTGACGCAGAACGAGATCAACGCGGAGATTCAGGCCGCTCGAGCGGCGACTCCGCTGCCCGCGCCCCGCACGAAGCGCGCCTAAAGCCGGCGTGTTCGTCGTCGTCGACACCTGCGTCGTCGTGTCAGCTCTGCTCGGCCGCCTACCGCCGCGCCACGGGCGCCCAGCCAAGTGCTCCTCAGCCTGCTGGCTGGCGGCGTAGACGTGCTGCCCCTGTGGGACGAGCGCATCGTGAGCGAGTACCAAGAAGTCTTGTCGCGGCCGGACTTCGCGCTACCTCGCGATCGCATCGAGGCAACGATCGAAGTCTTCACCAAAATCGGATGCCACGTGCCCGACGCTCGCGCGCTATCCCCGCAGCTCGCCGCCCTGATGCCCGACGCGAGCGATCGACCGTTCCTCGAGGTCGCGCTGACTGGCGGGGCGGACGCGCTCGTGACGCGCAACCTGAAGGACTTCCCTGCGTCGAGCGCCGCTCGTCTGTGGATCGCCACGCCCAAGCAAGTCGTCGCGTCGTTGCGCAAGGCGCCCGCCTGAAGCGCACTCAGCGAACGAGTAGCATGTTTCCCTACATATTTATTTGTACGTCCGCCCCTCACACTGAACGAGGGTGTGTCCATCGGCCCAACGACGCGTCGCATCACAAAACCGACCCCTACCAGGGGGTCAGTTTGACGCGGCGCACCCGAGCTCGGGGCGAGCGGCGGCGCGCCATCGAGCGGGCGCGTTCGGGTGCTTCACCCGATCGTGGTGCGCGCAAAGCCTTTGAAACAAGGCCATTCCGCGCAAGCCACGCGGATTCTGCCGAATGGCACGCATCGGCACACGTTCCAGCGCCTGAATTCGCGCACTTACGCGCGCGTCGACGCGTCGATTTGTCTTGCGTCGGGTAGGGCGCTCCACGGCCCGCCATGCGCACGCCGCCAGTCTGTCAACGCGTGCCAACCTGGCGGATGGATGAGCGGTGCGTCATAATTCCGTCCGGGCGACCTCGACTATCGTCTCAGTCGAAGTAGGGCCGGGGAGCCGGGGACGCAGCTCCGAGCGGTTCGAGTCACTCCGCCGGATGATGGTCGCGTCCCGGCGGTGCTTGGGGTCTGCTCGCCACCTCGGGATGGAGCGTCCCGCGTCCCGCGCGTCCCTTAGAAGGGGGACGCGCAAGGTGTCCGCGGTGCGTCCCGGCGCGTCCGGACGCAGCGGGACGCAACGGGACGCAGTGGGACGCTACTCCGGTTGAGGCGCCTCGCCGACGGACTCGGGGACGTAGAAGACCTCGCGTCCGTTGACGCGTGGACGCCGTGCGATGACGCCGTCGGCGAGGGCGCGGTGTACGGCCCGGCGGGCCTTGACCGCCTTGCCGCCGAGGAGCGCTATCACGGCGTCGACGTTGGAGAGCTCCGCCTTGGCCCGCAGGATGGCCGCGGGCAGCGCCTTGACCATCGCGGCGACGTCGCGGTCCTCGCGGGCGCCGCGGGCGGCGTCGCGGTCCTCGCGGGTCGGGACGGGCGGGCGCGTGACCTCCGTCAGGCGCGCGCGGGCGCGGTCCAGACGCATGCGCCAGTCTGCGCGGGCGCCGGTGCGGTTCTTGGCGATCGTCGCGTCCACGTCCCGTGCTCGCCGGGGACGCTCGACAAGACGATCAGGGCGTCCGCCGCGTACTCGACGCCGCCCGACTCCTTCGCCGCCGCGAGCGGATCGGGCGGCGCGTCGGTGCCGCCGCGGCCGCTGTAGAAGATGCGCGAGACCTCGGACGCGGCGATGACGACGAGACCCCTCGCGGCGGCGGCGCGGAGGTCGACCAGCACGGCGTCGACGCGTGCTCGCATGCCGTCGTGCGCCTCGTACGCGGGGGCGCGGGCGATCGACTGGATGCTGTCGACGATGAGCACGCCCGTTGCGCTGGCCGCCCGGGTGGCGAGCTCGTGCGCGATCGCGCCGATGCTCGCGCCGGGGGTCGATGCGTCGACGATGGCGAGCGTCGCCAAGGTCGACTCGCTCGCCAGCGCGACGCGCTCGAGGGCGAATGCGTCGGCGCGCTCGAGCGCGTCGCGGTCCTCGCCGACGAGCTGCCCGATGCGCACGACGAGCCCGAGCGCGCCTTCATCAGCGGCGAGCACGGCGACGTGGACGCCGCGCGCCGCGAGGTCGTGCCCGACCATGACGGAGAGCGTCGTTTTGCACGCGCCGGGCGGGCCCGCGATGACGATGACGCGTCCGCGCCGCAGCCCTCCGCGGCACGCCGTGTCGTGCGTCTCGATCCCGGTTTCGATCGGCTCGCCCTGGCCGACGAGCGCCGTCAACTGCTCGCGAATCGTGGGCCACGCCGGCCGTGCGTTGGGCGTCTCGGGTTCGCCCGCGGCCGAGCGCGGTGCCTCAGACGAAGGCGCGGGGCGGGGCTCCGGCGCGTGGTCCGATGTCCTCGGCGGCTCGCGCTCGCGCTCGGCAGAGAGCAGCTCCCCGATCGGCGTGTCGCCGTGCTCGCGACCGTCGATGACCTTGTGCAGGAGCTCGCCGTCGCTCCACGGCCCGTCGCAGCGCGCGTTCCACGCGGCGAGCGCTGCGACGGCCTCGGGGTCCGTCAGCTCGAACCCGCGCACGACGCGCTCGACGACGCGAAACGCCGTCGCGTGCCCGCCCGACCCCGACACGGCGGGGTCGGCCCGCTCGAGCCACGCGCGTGCGCGTACGACGCGATCGGGTCGATTGCCGTTCTCGCAGGGGCGCGCTTGCTCGCGCGCAGCCCGCGCGCGCTCGACGGTCTCGCTCGGCGGAGCGGGGGCGCGCGTGCGCCCTTGGACGACGCGGCCGCGCGCGATGACGGGCTCGACGTCGAGCGGCTCACCGGGGCTCGACGTCACGCCCGCTGGCGAGCCATCGGGGTTCGCGCACGGCGTGAAGTAGGACCGGCTCGCGTCCTTCGCGCGGTGGTCAGCGAGCTCGGTCAGCTCAAGTTCGGCAAGCGCGGCGGGCCGAAATTGCTCCCAGTCGATCGCGGGCACCGCGCGCGAGAGCGGTACGACGAGGCGCGCGCTGGTCCTCCCAGTGGAGTTGAGCTTCGCGCTGAACGTCTCGTGTGCGACGAACGCGACCCCCGTCGCTTGCAGGGCTTCGAGCGCGTTTTGCAACGTGAGCACCTCGACGTGGTCGAGGTCAGCGACGAGCGCCGAGATCTCGGTCACGCTCTTGTTGGAGCGCGGGCCGCTGAAGCGAGCGGGCGAGAACATCGCGAGCGCCTTCTTGTCGGTCGGTCGCGGCGAGCTCGCGGCCCGCTCGATCCGCGCGACGAACGTCGGCCAAGCGCACGCGTCGGGCTTGGGCCGGTTGTCGGTCGCGCGCGCGAACGTCGAGAACTGGAGATCGGGTGCGCAAAGCAGGCGCTCGAGTCGCGCGCGCGTCTCCGCGTCGAGCGACTCGATCGGGTGCACTTCGGCGCGCGTGCCCTCGGCAACGATCGCCTCGCGCTCGACGTCGTCGAGATCGGCGGCGCTCACGATGCACCCCCTGCGCGGCGCGCGAGACGCAGTCCGGAGCGCGGACGGCCGCCGTCGTCATGCACGACGGGCGCGGCACGGGATCGACGCGCGGGCCGTGCGTCGATCCACGCATCGATCGCGCTCTTGCGCGCGACGAGGCGACGCCCGACGCGGACGACGCCGACGAGCTCGCTCGCGCGGTGCGCGTCGAGCAGCACGCGCCCCGAGATCCCGAGCTCTGGCAGGCCAGCGGCGAGCACGACCAAGGGATCGGTCGGAGGCGCAGCGGGCGGGGCCAGCGCGGCGAAGATGCGAGCGAGCGTCGGGGCGGCGGCGACGATGGCGCGCTCGAGCGCGGCCAAAAGGAAGGGTGAAGCGGGGCCGTCGGATGGACCGTCGTCGTCGCCGCCGTCGCCACCTCCGCCCGCGGAGACGTGGTGCACGCGGTGCGATGCGCGAGCGCGGGGGCCGACGTGGCTAGCGGGGGCGGCGACGACGGCGGGCGCCGCATGCGGGGCGCGCTGCTCGGTCAAGAGCCGCGTGTACGCGCGGTTCGCGGCCTTGACCCACGCGGCCGATCCGCGTGCGCCCTTGCGGTCGCCGGCGCGGTTGCTGCGCGCGGCGACCCGGTGAGCCGCACGCGCGGGTTCGAAGGCAGGAGCGGCGTCGTAGCGCCGCTCCATCTCGGCGAGGAGCCGCGCGCCCTCCGGGCTCGGCGTGATCGTGATGACGTTGCGCGCGCCCGTGGCGCGTGCGATCTTCAAGTCGCTCATTCGAAATCGATCCTTTCGTGTGGGCACGCCCTTCTCGTCGTCGGGCGCGGGCTCGTCGGTTAGCGCCGGCGAGCCCTTCGGTTTTTGTGTAGCTGATGATCAGGATCGACGCGAGCGCACCGTGTCGAGCGCGAGGACGTTGCTCCCCGCGAGCCGACGCGCCTGGATCTCCGCCGCCAGCGTCGCGACGACGTCGAACCGACCCGCTTGGGCCGCGAGCAACAACGCCGCTTCCAGGTGCCCCGCTGGCGAGCCTTCGGACACGGCGGCGACGTTCGCGTCAGGCACCTTCGCCGACGCGTCTACGGGCTCGCCAGCGGCCACCGTCGAGGCCTCGAATCGATTCGGCTGGATTCGGCTCGCCGCGGAGGTCTCGGGAGGTTGCGCGTATGCGGGCGTGTCGTTCACGGTCTCCGCGGAAACACGCGATGCGGAATGCTCCGCGAGAAGTGCGCCAGCGTCCGCCGCCGCCGCGTTCAAGTCCCCCTCTTCGCACCCAAGATCCCCTCGGCCCGGTAGGTCAATCGCGCGTCGGCGCGCCCACGCCGAGGCGGGCGAGCACCGCGGCGACGACGCGGTCGCAGCGGGTCGAGCCGAAGGAGAAGCTCCGCGGCAACGCGGACTCGCCCTGGGCGACGAGCGCCTCGCGGAGGAGCGCCCGCGCGCGGAAGAGGCGGGTCTTCACCGTGTCCTCCGGGATGTCGAGGCACGCGGCGGTCTCCGCCGTCGACAGCTCCTCGACGGCGCGCAGCACGAAGACGGCGCGGAAGCTGTCCGGCAGCGCGTCGACGGCGCGCTCGACGAGCTCCGTCACCTCACGGTCGCCGGCGATCTGCTCGGGGGTCTCCTTGCTGACCATCGTCGTCGCGCCCTCGTTCTTGGACCCGTCGTGGTTGTCGAGCGAGTCGAAGCGGCGCTGCCGGCGCAGGCGGGCGAGCGCCTCGTGCACGGCGATTCGCGTCAGCCACGTGGAGAACCGCGCCCGCTGCTCGAACCCGGCGAGGGCGGCGTACGCGCGCACGTACGCGTCCTGCATCACGTCTTCCGCCTCGGCGTCGTCGCGCACGATGCTGCGCGCCGCGCGGAAGACGCGCTGGTTGTGCCGTCGCATGAGGACTTCGAAGAGCTGAGTGTCGCCCGCGAGCACCCGGCGGACGATCTCTTCGTCCTTCGCGTCCTTCGCCTCGACGTCTGCCGGCGCGGTGTTCATACGAATCCCTCCGCATCATGCACGACCACGCGCGCGTGCGCCCGGTCCGATCGTCGGCTCATTTGTGCAGCACGACGCCGGCGGCTGCGGTCTTGTCGACGGGCTTGCCGACCGCGACGCCGTTCGCCTCGAGGTCGAACGACAGGATCGCCGCGACGTCGTCGTCGCCGAGCGTCCCCGCCGCGTCCGCGGGCATCGTCGCCTTGACGAACGTGAACACGTCCATCGCGGTGTGAAACTGCGCGGTCCTGTGCTTCGCGCCGGCGGGAGGGTCGAGCGGCAGCGCCTTCGCGCCGACGACGGGCGCCGCGCTGCCGCCTTCCCCGGCGGCGCCGTGACACTTCGCGCAACGCTCTCCGTACAGGGCCTGCCCGCGCGCGATCTGTGCCTCTGCGGGCGAAGCGTTCGCCGCGTTGGGGAGGTTCGTCGCCGGAGCCTCCGCCGCGCAACCGAAGCCGAAGGACCCCACCGCGGTCAGCGCGGTCGCGAGGGTAAGTCGAGCGAAGAGCGGATCGTTCATTGGGCTCGAACGCGCCGGCGTCGGCGCGCTCCTTTCGGCTCAATCGAGCCGCGACCCGCCGATCGGTTCCGCAAAAAGAAGCGGCGCGGTGCGGCGTCAGAGGCGGCGGATCAGCTCGTCGCCGAGCTCGTGCGAGCCAGGACCGAGGAGCACGCTCCAGGTCGCCTTCATGAAGTCGACTCCCTCGATCGCGGCCTTGCCGCCCCCTGCCTGACGGAACGTCGTGCTCTTCGTCGCGGCGTCGTAGCTGATCGTCACACGGGAGCCTTCCTTGAGATCCGCAGTGAACACCGAAATCGCGCGGTCGATCTTGGGCTTCGAGTTGTAGTCGACGCCGCGGTAGGCCTTCCGGAGCGACTCGTGGATGGTGTCCTTGTCGACGGCGCGGAGGGCGAGCCAGGTGAACCTCTTGTCGCAGTCGGCCTCGATGACCTCGAGGCGGGACTTGTGCTCGGGCAGGCAGCGCATGTCGTGACCGACCGCGAAGACGTCGACGGTGAGGAACGCGAACTCCTTCGTCATCACCCCGTCGCCGGTGTGGTGCCACGCCGACGGCGCGGGCGAGGGCGAGGGCGTCTGGGGGTCGGCCGCCCGGCCGAGCCCAGGGGTGAAGACGATCAACGCGGCGGAGACTGCGGCGTTGAGGATGTGGTTTGGGTTCTCCATCTCGACACCTCGGTGCAGCGTTCGACCCGGAGATTCATTCCGCCGACCGTCGGCGACGTCCTCAGCATGGACACGGCGGCGCCGCTGTCCAGTCGGCGACACGCCGCGCGCGGCCTCGACCCCGCGCGGAGCTCCGTGTCTTCGTCGTTCAATCCTGGAGTCTCCCATCCGCGCGTCAAAGAACACCGTTCAAGGTCAGCGCTCCGCCGTCGCCGTAGTTCGCGCGCTGCCAACCGACCCAGAGCGGCGGGACCTTGTCGACGCGGTGCAGGTGCGCCGTGAGCACGCCGATGCCAGCGCCCGTGAACGACCCGGCGATGACGTCGGTCGTGAAGTGCTCGCCCGACCGGACGCGCTCGACGCTCACGAACGAGGTGAGCGCGGTGCCGACGAGCAGCGTCACCCAAGGGCGCGCCGAATGGGGGGACCGCGCGAACGCGAGGTAGCTCGCGACCGCCGTGATGGTGCCGCACTCCGCGGCGTGACCGGAGAAGAACGACAGCGCGCTGTCGGTGTCGCTGTTCGTGTAATTCGGGTTCGTCTTGATGTTCTTCTCGAAGTCGATGTAGGCGATGGGGCGAGGCCGGCGGACCGCCATCTTGGCGATGTTCGTCAGCGCCGTCGTCATCGCGCTCGCCTCGCCGTAAATCGTGGCGTCGACGAGCGCGCTCTTGGCGCTGTTCTCACGTACGCCGGTGAGGATCGGGTCGAGGACCGCGTAGCCGACCGCGGCATAGAGTCCGATCGACGAGTACATGCCTGCGTGCGGGTCGATCGTCTGCGTCACCGCGGGCCGGTCGATGGCGAGGAGGCTGCTCGTCTTGAAGTCAGGGCTGATCTGCTGCGGCCGAATCTCGCCCGTCCCGACGATGAGCTGCAGCAT
>DASYCF010000067.1:0-1913 GCA_036500365.1 Byssovorax sp. | reverse complement strand
CTCGGCGAAATCGGCGGTCGTGAGGTCGCCCGACGCGCGCGCCCGATCGTCCGCGGCGTGAAGCGCGCCCGTGCGAACGGCGCCGAACGCCGACAGCGCCGCGGCCGCCGCGACCGAATCCGGCGACGACGACGCGTCGCTGACGATCGCGTCGACGAGCGCCGACGCGCGCGGGGAGCGCTGATCGTCGAGGCCGCCGAGCGTCAGCAGCACGAGCGCGTCGAGCCGCCCGGGGCCCGTCGCGCCCTCGGCCTCGCGCAGCGCGCGCGCCGCCGTCGTCTCGAACGCGCGCGCCGCGACGCGTGCGAACGCGTGGCCTGCGAGCGGGCCGAGATCGCGCGACGCCGTGAACCGCGCCGGCTTGCCGTCAGCGCCTTCGACGTGGATGCGCGCGCGGCCGCGATCGTCGTGCGGGCCCGTGCACACCTTCGCCGCGACGAGGTGATCCCCCGGCGTCACCTCGACCCGCGCGCCGATGCGATCGAACATCGCTCGCTCGTGCAGCGCGTCGCTCGCGCCGAGGTCGGCGCCGTCCCACACGAGCCGGGCCGCGCCGGTCGACGCGAGCAAGACGTCCACGGACGCCGCCGCGTCGAAATGGAGGCGAGACGCCACGTAGACGCACGTCTCGCGGCGCGGCGAGAACAGGAGCCCGAGGGGCGCGCCGCGCGCGTCGGCCTGGAACGGGAGATCGCGCCAGCGCACCTCTTCGGCGCCCCAGTCGTGCTTCTTCGCGCGATCGGTCCACGCCTTGACGCTCGCCTCGGCGAGGTCCTTCGCGCGATCCCTCACCTTGCCTTCGTTGTCCTGGAACGGGCCGATCACGGCGAGGTCGCGCACGAGCCCGGGGGGCGCGGCGCGATCGAGCTCGGCTGCGACCCAGCGCGCGTCGGCGGCGGCGTCGGTCGAGCCGGCGCCGATCGCGGCGAGCGCGCGCGCTGCCGCGCCGGGGGTCGCCTCGTTCGCCCAGAAGCTCAGCGCCGCGACGCCGGCGAGGCCCTCGACGCCGCCGTGACGCGCGTGCTCGGCGGCGAGGGCGAGGCTCGCGTCTGCCGTCGGCGCCGTCCACCGCGCAGGCGGCGCGGCGTGCGCGGCGCTCGCGTGAAGGCCCGCGACGAGGACCGGTATCGACGCGGAGGCGAGCCCGCGCGGCGAGATCACGGCCCGGGCATCATCGGGCCGCCGCCCTTGATCTGCTGGGCGATGCGCACGCCCGCGAGCACGAGCGCGCCGACGTCTTCGAGCGTGCCCTTCGGCAGGTTCACCGAGATCTCGACCTGGTTCTGGCCGGCGATCTTGGTCGTCACGAACATGGGCGTCGAGCCCTGGTGTGGGAGGCTGTTGATCGCGTTCGCCGCGTCGTTCAGCACCGGCAGGCCGCCGCCGGTCGCGACGGCGTACGACGAGAGGCCCGCGCTCATCGCCTTCGTGAACGGGGCGAGCGTCAGGAAGCCGCCGCCGAGGGCCTGCGTGCGCTTCAGCGGCTCGAGGCCGGGGCGCGACGCGAGCGTCACCGCGTCGGGCGCGCCGGACTTCGCGGCGACGAGGCGCTTCACGAGCTCGTCGCGGTTCGACCCGAAGGCGACCCAGGCGCCCTTGCCGTCTTGCATGATCAGGATGTGGCCGACGTAGCTCAGGATCTCCGGCTTGCCGCCCTTGCCGGCCTTGCTGCCGATCGCGGTGTCGGAAGCGTCGATGTCGTTCACGCGGATCTCGATGTCGACGCTGCCCTTGCCGAGCGCGGCCGGGCCCGCGCCGACCTTGACGACGGGCATGTTCTTGACCGAGCTCGGGCGGAGCTGGCCCGCGATCGCCTTGTGAACGCCGGCGCGGTTGTAGGCGGCGGCCATGTCCTTGAAGGCCTTCGCCAGGGTCTCGCCCCCCGCGTCGACGCCGACGAGCGTCCAGCCGAT
>DASYCF010000066.1:0-2702 GCA_036500365.1 Byssovorax sp. | reverse complement strand
TCTCCTTGATGCCGCCGCTCAACATGAAGTCGACCGCATCCTCGAGCGACGCCTTGCTGCCGTCGTGGAAGAACGGCGGGTGCGTGCCGACGCTGCGCAGCGTGGGCGTCTTGAAGGCGCCGTTCAGCTTGTCGTCCTTCGCGATCTTGCCGCGGCCGACGTCGGGCTCGGGCTTGTCGAAGCCGACGCCCGTGTCGTGGAAGCCGTGGTCCGTGTACTCCGGCGGCGCGTGGCACGCGGCGCAGCCGGCCTTGTTGCGGAACACCTCGAAGCCTGCCTCGGCCGCCTTGTCGACGGCGGCCTTGTCGCCCTTCTCGCGCTTGTCCCACGGCGAGCCGCCGCTGCGGATCGTGCGCACGAACGACGCGAGCGCCTGCACCACGTTCTCGGCCGTCGCGTCGGCCTTGAAGATCGTCTTGAACTGCACCTTGTAGCCCGGGATCTTGCCCACGATCGCGGCGACGCTCGCCGGGTCGGCGCCGAGCTGGCTCTTCCACGCGGCCTCGATCTGCTTCTCGAGCGTCTCGCTGCGGCCGTCCCAGTACCAGTGCTCGTTGTAGCCGACGTTGTAGAGCGTCGGCGAGTGGCGGGTGTTCTTGCCGCCGCCGACCTTCGTCGAGAGCGCCTCGCCGTCGGTCCAGCCCTTCTCGGGCACGTGGCACGTCTCGCACGAGGCCGAGCCGTCCTTCGAGAGGCGCTTGTCGAAGAAGAGCTCCTTGCCGAGCTCGACCTTCTCGGGCGTGAGCGGGTTGTTCTCGGGCGTCTTGAGCTCGGGCAGACCCTCGGGCGTCGGCGGGAGCGGCGCGGCAGTGGGCATCGGCGGGAGCGGCTTCTCGGCCGCGGCCGCCGATCCCGACGCGGCAGGAGCGCCGCTGGACTTGGCGCCTGGCGTACCGCTGGCGCTTGACGAGGCAGAGGGCTTCGGCGCGGCGCTCTCCGACGGACAACCGAGGAGCGACGTGGCGCCGGCGGCGACGAGTGCAGCAGCGAGGATCGTGCGAGCTTGCATAGGTGCGCGCACAAAAGACCCGGGGACGCCGCAGGTCAAGCGCCGCGCTTCGAGGCGCTGCTCAACCGGTAGCCTCGGGCGTGCTGGCCGGATCGACCTCGGCCGGAGCTTCGGCGGGCGAGGCTTCGTCGATCGAAGGCGCGACGAGCGGCGCCGACTCGGCCGGCGGCGGCGTGACGACCGCGATCGGCTCGACCTCGAGCGGCTCGCGCCGCACCGCGATCACGCACGCGCGGACCCACGACGCCTGCAGCGCGACCACCCCGAAGATCGCGGCCTGGTGCACGAGCAGCGAGAGCGCCGTCGGCGTCTTGCCCCAGGGAAGCACGAGCGAGGCCGCGACGACGATGGCGAGCATCGCGACGGCGCGCGCGACGTAGCCGAGCGCGAGCGACGGCCGCAGCGACGTGACCCCGCGCCGGATCGCCGCGCGAAATGAGAGATCGCCCGTCACGGCCGCGGCCGTCGCGAGATCGCGCAGGACGCCCACGCCCGCGACCGCGGTCCACGTCACGACGGCGACGCCGACCCACGCGGCGTCGGCCGCGCGCCCCTCGGCGCCGCTCGTATCGAGGAGCTTCGCCGCACCCGATCCGACGGCCGCCGCCGCGAGCGCCTCCGCGCCGAGCGCCGCGGCGAAGAGGGCGAAGAGCCCGAGGTAGCGACGCAGCGCCGTGTCGACCACCTCGCCGGCGCGCACGCGTCCGCGCCGCGCGAAGGCGAGCGCCAGCCCGGCGTACGGGAACGGCGCGAGGAGGATTGCTACGAGGAGCAGCGCCGACGCCGCGCCGAGCACGGGGCCGAGCGCGCGACCGGAGATGCGCGCCGTCTCGAGCAAGAGGAGGCCGCCGGGCGCAAAAAGATCCGCGTCGCCGCCGCCGTACCCCGACGCGACGCGGCCCGCGAGCCACGCCGGTCCGAGCGCGCCGAGCGTGGAGAACGCGACGCGATACCCGTACGCGCACGCGACGAAGCCGAGCCGATCGACGACCCGCGGCGCGCTCACGGCGCCACCGCGGAGAGGCCGATCTCGTCGGCGAAGAGCGTCCCCTCGAACACGCGCGGCGAGAACCGGCGGCGGCGCGTCGACGACGCGTTGTTCGACAGGTCGTCGTCGAGCAACACGCGATGATCGGGGTCGATGACGACTCGCACGAGCTCGGCGTCGCCCTCGTACGGCAGGCGCGCGTAGCCTTCCTTCGCGTCCCACACGACGCGCCGCTTCTCGCCCTTCGCGTCGGTCGTCTCGATCTCCACCGGGAAGCGCAGCGCGCCGCGTCGCCGCACGATGATCTGGCCGCGCCACGCGCCCGGCTTCGGCGGCGCGCCGTCGACGGCGGCCTTGTCGGGGTCGCCGAAGATCCCGCGGCGCGCGACCTCCTCCTCGACGTCGAACGAGTCCACCGCGTAGTCCACCGTCGCCTCGTCGAAGAGCGCGGCGTGCATCGTGTCGGCGACCTCGTCTCCGAGCGCGTCGCGGAACGCCGCGACGAAGTCGTCGGGCGTCGGGTGCTCGAAGCGGAACTTGCGCGTGTACCGGCCGACGGCGCGCTCCACCGCGTCCTCGCCGTACACGCGCGCGAGCGTGAGCAGGATGGTCGACGTGCGCTGGTAGACGAGCTGACCGTAGTCGCCGCCGGTCGCGAAACGCTCGGTCGACGCGGCGACGGCGGCGTTGCGCGCGACGTCCGCG
>DASYCF010000065.1:0-8295 GCA_036500365.1 Byssovorax sp. | reverse complement strand
CGAGCGACGAGATCGACGCGCATCCTCGTCGCCTCGACGTGGGCGCCCCAGCGGCGGCCGCCGCTCGCCACGATCCACGGGGCGACCCCCTCACGAAACGCCCGCGCTGCGCGAGCGGTCCGCGCGGCCCCCGGCTTCGACAGCGCGCCCGACGCGAGCACGCGGCAGCCGAGGACCACGATCGCGTCGGCGACGTGGGCGATCGCGGGGGACCTCGGGGCTTCGTCGAACATCGCCGGTGCGCGGCCGAGCGGCGCGCCGGCGACGATACATCAGCGCAGCGCGTCGAGCACGCCCACGCGCTTGAGCTTGACGGTAGCGGCGAGGCCCATCTAATTTTCGTCTGCTCGCGTGCGACGTTCGTTCGCCGCGCGGGGCGCGAAGCAAAGAATGCCTGCGACGGGGTCCCGCAAGGCCCTGAACCCTGGCGCCGCTCCTCGGGAGCGCGCCAAGACCTCCGGGCGACCGAACGGAAGGGCGAGGGCGGAATGCGAATCAAAATGTGGGGGGTCCGCGGCAGCATCCCCACGCCTGGCCCGAGCACGGTCGAGTTCGGCGGGAACACGAGCTGCTACGAGGTGAACGCCGGCGACACGCTGGTGATCCTCGATGGCGGCACGGGCCTGCGCCTCCTCGGTCAGGAGATGCTCGCGCGCATGCCCTTCGAGGCGTGGATGTTCTTCAGCCACGTGCACTGGGACCACATCCAGGGCTTCCCGTTCTTCACGCCCGCGTTCGTGCGCGGCAACAAGATCCACCTCCACGGCGGCGTGAACGTCTCGCGCACGCTCGAGGAGACCCTCGCCGGGCAGATGGACTACCCGAGCTTCCCCGTGCACCTGACCGAGATGGGCGCGTCGATGACGTTCCGCGATCTCTACGAGGGCGAGCCCATCACGATCGGCGCGGCGAACGACGTGAAGGTGACGAACGCGCGCGGCAACCACCCGAACGGCGTCTACGCGTACCGCATCGAGCACGAGGGCAAGAGCGTCGTCTACATCACCGACTCCGAGCACTACGCCATCGTCGACCCGAAGCTGAAGAAGCTCTCGATGAACGCGGACGTGCTCATCTTCGACGCGATGTACACGCCCGAGGAGTACGCCGGCGAGGTCGGCGGCGGCCCGAAGACGGGCTGGGGCCACGCGACGTACGTCGCCGGGTGCGAGCTCGCGAACGCTGCGAACGTGAAGCAGCTCGTCTTGCACCACCACGACCCCGGTCAGACCGACGCGATGGTCCGCGAGAAGGAGCGCCGCGCGCGCGAGCTCTTCCCGAACACCATCGCGGCGCGCGAAGGCCTCGTCCTCGAGATTTAGCGACGTCAGTCGCCGTCGTCCTTCGACTCGTGCTCGTCGGACCTCGCGTCCTTGCCGTCCTTCGGCGGCGTCGGGTACGTGAAGATCGAGTGCCACGAGAGCTTGCCGTGCTTCTGCTTCGTCCACATGTCGGGGATGGGATCGGTCGCGACCCACACCTTGAAGCGGACGATGCGGTCCCTCGGGTTGCCCGTGCGCTCGGGGTAGCGGAGGATCCAGTCGCGGAACGGCCAGAGCCAAAACTCCTTGTTCGGGAGCTCGCGTGAGTAGTGGTCGAAGAACGAGTCCTGCGCGGGGCACACGGGGAGCTCGTCCCACGGCACGCCGGTCCACGTCTTCGGCTTCGTCGCGAGCTCGTTGTACGGGTCGACGTGGCGGCCCTCGCTCGTCACGGCGTCGACGAAGACCATCGTCGAGACGGTCGCGACGCCGGGCGCGAACATGTTCCAGCCCTGATAGGCCTGCGGGTAGTCGATGAGCGCCTGGATCGGCCACGGCGCGCGCCGCCGAAAGCGATCGGGCACGATGTCGTTGTCGAGCAGGGTCTCGTTCACGTGGAGCCCGAGCAGGAACAGGCACGAGCCGTCCCGCGCGAGCCGGCCGATGCGGCGGATCGCGCGCGGCGCCCTCCGCGGCGGCGTCGACGACGGCGCGTCGCCCTCGGCGTAGGCGCCGGTCCACCGCGCGATCGCGCGCTGCTTGCTCATTACGCGCCGGAACGCCCACCGCCCGAGCGCGGAGCGGAAGAGGAACGCGAACGGCGCGAGCAGCGGCAGCACGGACACGACGTCGGCGATCGCCGCGGCGCCGGACGAGTACGCGCCTGCGGCCTCGTCCACGGCGACGATGCCGCGGCCCTCGCGCGCGTCGACGCCGGCCGGCGGCCCCGACAAGATCGTCACGCGCTGGAAGCGATCGAGCCGCGCGACGAGCCGGGCGAGCTGGAACGCGAGCGGCGACGCGCCGTCGACGTGCAGCGTGACGGCGCGCTTGCTCGCGATCCAACGAGACAGCGCCGCGAAGTCCTCGGGCGCGAGGAAGAGCGGGTAATACGCGACCATGATGAACGAGTAGAGGCCGACCGTGATGAGCTCGTGGATCGCGACGTGGAACGCGAAGAGCAGCGCGAACGCGACGCGACGCGTCCACGGCCGGCCGATCGGCGAGACGATGAGCGCGGGCGCGCCGTACTCGATGGCGAGCGTGCTCCTCGCCATCATCACGTAAGCCCACGGCGGCAAGTGATCGCGCACGGCGCACGCGACCGCGGTCGACGTGCGCTCGGACATCATCACGTAGTAGATGGCGCTCCCTTCCTTCCACGTGAACGCGCTCTTCTGGATCGCGTTGAGCACGTACGCGGAGAGGAGCTGGAGCATCGCGGCGAGCGCGCCGATCGAGCGGACAGGCGATCCATCGGGCTCGATCGCGGCGCGGTCCTCGAGCTCGGCGACCGTGGCCTCGCGGCGGCGGCGGAGGCTCGCGAGCACGGCGTCGACGCTGAAGCGATCGCCGATCGGCAGGAACAGGAGCCACATCATCACGAGCGCGAACATGCGGTCCCCGCCGTTCTGGACGACGGAGACCCGGATGTGCAGGCTCACGAGCGCGAGCATCGACAGCACGTGGAAGAGCCGCGTGCGGTAGCCGATCGTGAAGAGCGCATACAAGACGGCGGCGACGGCGAAGCAGACGAGCACCTCGCCGCGCGACGACGCCCACATCACGAGCGAGAACAGCACCCGGTCGGTGCGGCGCATCAGGAACGCGCTCGGGAAGAGCCCCGCGTCCGTGAACCAGATGTCGATCTCGGGCAGCTGCCGCGCGAGGTCGAGCAGCAGCACGATGCCGACCGCGATGCGCCCGAGCGCGACGCCGCGCCGATCGAGGGTGCAAAAGGTGTCGAGCAGCTGCTCGCGGAGAGAGGGGCCCCGGGCGGCCATCGGCGCGCATCATACTCGGCCGCTCGATCACGTGTCGTCGTTGACGCGCCGGCTGCGGGCCTCGTCCGCGCGTCGCCGCCTGCGGCTCAGGCGCTCTTGGCGAGCGGCTCGCGCGTGAGCTCCTCGACGCGGGCGCGCATCCGCTTCTTCGCCCGCTCCTCGAGCTGACGCACGCGCTCCTTGCTCACGCCGAAGTCGGCGCCGAGCTGCTCGAGCGTCTTCGGGTCCTCGGTGAGCCAGCGCTGGTTCACGATGCGGCGCTCGCGCGGCGAGAGCTCGTCGACCGCCTTGCGGAGCGCGGCGGTGAGCTGCGTGCGCTCGTCGTTCGCGACGGCGGCCTCCTCGGGCGAGGCGACCTCGGCGGCGAGGCGGTCGGCGGGCGCGCGCCCGTCGTCCGTCGGCGACCGCTCGAGGCTCACGTCCCGCGCCATGAGCAGCGGCAGGAGCTCGGTCGCGCGCTCGGCCGTGAGGCCGCTGGCCGCGGCGAGCGCCTCGGGATCGCGCTCGTGGGTCTTCCTGTAGACGCGGAGCGCGCGGCGCTCGCTCTTCGACGAGCCGAGCCGCACGATGCGGTAGCCGCGCGCGACGTACTCGCGGATCTCGGCCCGGATCCAGTAGGCGGCGTACGTCGCGAGGCGGCAGCCGCGCTCGGGGTCGAAGCGCTCGGCCGCCTTGAGCAGGCCCATGTTCCCCTCTTGAACGAGATCCTCGAGCGGGATGCCCCAGCGCCGGTACTCGAGCGCGATGGTCACGACGAACGGGAGGCACGCCTCGATGAGCTTGCGCCCGGCGTCGCGATCGCCGGCGCGATACCGATCGGCGAGCTGATGTTCGCTGGCCGCGTCGAGCGACGTGCGCGTCGCGAGCTGCCCGCGGTAGATCGAAAAGGACGCCCGATCCCAGTTCATCGTCATGTCCGGCCTCCTGCTGCGCTGCGCGGGGCCAATGCAGGGCGGATGCCGAGCGCAATGTCAGGGAGTTCTGCGCGCGAGGCACGCGCAGCCGCGCAATCGTGACGGACGAAGCCCCTGGGGCGAAACGTTTGCGCGCGCACAATCGACGCCGACGTTTCGGCCCCACGGCGACGGCGTGGTATTCATTTCGCGGTGAAGGTCGCCTCGCGGACTCCACGTGGCGCGCGCCGACGCGCCGGGTCCGGCGGCGCGAAGGCAGAGGCGCGACGCGGCCAGCCCGCCCTCGTCGCGCTCGCAGGCGTCGCGCTGGCCGTGGCAGGCGTCACGGCCGCCGCGCGCCTCGTGCCTGCGGTCGAGCATCCGATCGCCCTCCAGCGCGGCGTCGCCGCTTGGTCGCTGCGCGCGCAGGAGATCGGCGACGAGGTGATCGACGCGGCGACGCAGGACTCGAAGGGCATGGACCGCCCGCTCACCGTGCCGAACGGCGCGCCCTCGGCGTTGGAGTGCGACGACGCGCGCACCGTCGTCGCTCAGGCGCGCGCCGCGCTCGCGCTCCCGCCCGGTCCGATCGACGCCGCAAAGTTTGCCGAGGCGACGAGCGACTGGCTCGACCCGCACGGCCTCTGGTCGGTCGCGCCGGACGCGCCCGTCGGGGCGCTCATCCGAAAGGACGCCGACCGGCTGCTGGCCGATCTGCAAGCGCCGGCGGCCAGCCCGTGCGTCGCCGCGCGCGAGATCGGCGCGCGCCTCCACGCCTGGGCGGACGAGCTCCGCCGCGTGTTCGACGAGGGCGCCGAGGCGGGCCGCGCGAGCGTCAAGCCCGGCGCGCGCGCGATCGAGGAGGGCTTCCGCATCGCGTCGGCGACGCCGTTCGAGGACGGCACCGTCACGCGCAGCGCGAAGGATCTCGCGCGGGAGCTCGGCCGGCAAGCGGGCGTCGCCGGCGCCACGTTCGGGCCCCGGATGGCGCCGTTCGTCGCCGCCGCTCGCGCGCACGCCGCGCCCGATCTCGACGACCAGGCGTGGTCGCGCGTCGTCATCGCCGCGGCCCTGCGCGCGTACATCCCGCAGCTCGACGCGCACGGCGCCTGGGCGCCGCTCGACGAGGAGATCTCCATCTACGACCTCTCGCTCGAGGCCGAGCCGCCCGAGCGCCTGTGGACCGAGATGACGCGCACCGCGGTCGGCGTGCGCATCGACCACGGAGGGCTCGGCCCGCTCTCGGAGGGCGACGTCGTGCTCCAGGTCGACGACGTGCGCCTCGCCGGCATCAGCGTCGAGCAGGCCGAGCAGGTGAGCGTCGTCGAGGCCGCGCACCCGGGCGTCGCCACGCGCGTCACCGTGCTGCGCGCACACGCGAAGGAGCCGGTCGTCGTGGCGCTCGAGCCGCAGCGCGTCGACGCGGGCGACGGCGAGGACGCGGCGCCCGCGAGCGCCCCGGCGGAGCTCCCGCACGACCTCGTGCGCTACGGCGACGGGCGCGTGCTCGTCGTCGCCATCCACGACGTGCCGGACGACCTCGGCCCGCGCCTCGAGTCGACGCTCGACCACGCGCGCCACGCCGC
Source organism: Byssovorax sp. (assembly GCA_036500365.1). Lineage (GTDB taxonomy): Bacteria > Myxococcota_A > Polyangia > Polyangiales > Polyangiaceae > DASYCF01. The sequence goes on along the minus strand of DASYCF010000065.1, from coordinate 2,551 downwards.
CCGCGATCTCCGCGGCGTGATGCTCGATCTGCGCGCGAACGGCGGCGGCTCGACCGACGGCGCGATCGCCGCGCTCGGGCTGTTCCTGCCGGGCGCACCGCTCTTCCCGATGAGGCGGCGCGACGGCGGCGTCGAGGTCGAGCGCGCCCCCGAGGTCAGCGTCGACCGCCGCTGGAAGGGCCCCGTCGCCGTGCTGGTCGACGGCGACAGCGCGAGCGCCGCCGAGATGATCGCCGGCGCGATCGGCGCCTACCACCGCGGCCCCGTCGTCGGCGATCGCACGTACGGCAAGGGCTGCGCGCAGGAGTACCTCGACGACGACGCGCACACCGGCGTGCTGCGCCTGACGACGCTCCTCTACGCGCTGCCCGACGGATCGGCCGTGCAGAAGACGGGCATCGCGCCGAACGTGCAGCTGAACCTCCCGCCGGCGACCGAGCACGAGGCGCAGCTCACGCGCGCCCTCGACGCGTGGCGCGGCCCCGACGTGCGCGACACCGAGCACGTGCGCGAGGTGCCGTGGACGACGCACGCGGGCCGCGTCGGCCCGTGCCACGATGCGGTGCTCTGCCGCGCGCTGCGGGCCGTCGGCGCGCAGTCCGCCGCCGCCCGCTGAGGCCTCGAGCGGCGTCGTCCACGCTCGCCCGGGCGTCGTGCTATTCGCGGTGCATGCGCCTCGTCCTCGCCACCCGCAGGTCGCAGCTCGCCCTGGCTCAGTCGCGCGCGTTCGCGCGGGCGCTCGAGGCGCGCGTGCCCGGGCTCGCGGTCGAGGAGCTGCACGTCGTCACGACCGGCGACAAGACCCAGACGGGGCCGCTGCAAGACATCGGCGGCAAGGGCCTCTTCGTGAAGGAGCTCGAGGAGGCGCTGCTCGACGCGCGCGCCGACTTCGCCGTGCACTCGATCAAGGACGTGCCGGGCGAGGTCGCGCCCGGGTGCGCGCTCGTGTGCGTGCCCGCGCGCGAGGATCCGCGCGACGTGCTCGTCTCGCGCGGGGGCGCGCGCCTCGTGGAGCTGCCGGCGGGCGCGCGCGTCGGCACGTCGAGCCTGCGCCGCGCCGTCGCCGTGAAGGCCACGCGCCCCGACCTCGTCGTCGAGCCCGTGCGCGGCAACGTCGACACGCGCCTGCGCAAGGTCGAGGACGGCTCGTTCGACGCCGTGGTGCTCGCGCTCTCGGGCCTCAAGCGCCTCGGCTGGGAGGCGCGCGCGACCGAGGTGCTCGAGCCCGAGGTGTGCCTGCCCGCGGTCGGCCAGGGCGCGCTCGGCATCGAGTGCCGCGCGGGCGACGACGCGACGATCGCCGCCATCCGCGCGATGCGCGACGAGGAGACGAGCGTCTGCGTCGCCGCCGAGCGCGCCGTCATGAAGGCCGTCGACGGGAGCTGCCGCATGCCCGTCGCCGCGTACGCGGTCCGCGACGGCGACGCGCTGTGGCTCCGCGCGATGCTCGCCGAGCCCGACGGCTCCCGCCTCCGCACGAGCGAGCGCCGCGCGCCGTTTCCGCGCGACGAAGAGGCCGCCGCGTTCCTCGGCGCCACCCTCGGCGCCGAGCTGAAGCACCGGTGATATGCTCGGCGCCGGAGGTAGATTCCAATGAAACGAACGATCCTGCTCGGCGCCGCTCTGGTCACATCCTTGGCTGCCTGCGGTCAGATCCTTGGCTTGGGCGACTTTTCGAACGAGTGCGGCGGTCCCCTCGACGCCCCCGACGACGCGTGCGCCAACGGCGGCGCGTCGACTTCGTCGACGACATCGAGCGGCGCGAGCTCGACGCATTCCTCGACGTCGGCATCGACGTCGAGCGTGGGTGGTGGGGATCAGGGCGGCGCGACCGCCGGCGGAGGGGGAGCGGCCGAAGGCGGCGGTAGGCCTGCGCACTGCGACGACGGGACGCGCGACGACGGTGAGACCGGCATGGACTGCGGCGGGGGCGAGTGCCCCGCGTGCGGAGTGGGCGACGGCTGCGACGTCGGCGCCGACTGCGAGAGCAAGAGCTGCCCCGCCCACACGTGCGTCCCGCCGACGTGCAGGACCAGATCCTGAACGGCGACGAGACCGGCGTCGACTGCGGCGGCCCCGACTGCACGACGACATGCGCAGTCGGCGTCGCCTGCAACATCGGCTCGGACTGCGAGACCGGCCTCTGCGAGGATGGCTTGTGCGCGAAATTCACCGCGATCTCCGTAGGTGAGAGCTCGGCCTGCGCGATCACGGCGAAGGGCGCCGTCAAATGCGGTGTCGGCACCTTCTATCAAGCGAGCGACGTGATGGGCCTCCCAGGCCCCGCCACCTCGATCTCGGTCGGCACCGATTTCGCGTGCGCGGTAGCCAACGGCGCCGTGCTCTGCTGGGGCAACGACCAATCGGGGATGCTCGGCGATGGACAGATGAACGCGGGCGGCTCGACTCCTGTGGTCGTCGCGGGCCTCAGCGCCGGCGCTGCCGCAGGTTTCTCGTCGGCGTGTGCGGTGTCGAGCGCGGGCGGCGCCAAGTGCTGGGGTGACAATGAGCAGGGCGAGCTGGGAAGCGGCTCGACCATGATGAGCATCGC
>DASYCF010000064.1:0-3972 GCA_036500365.1 Byssovorax sp. | reverse complement strand
CACGCGCTCCTGCTCTCGGCGCTTCAGCACACGGTCGCGCGCGAAGAGGAGTTCGTCCCCATCACGACGGACCTCCGCGACGTGCTCACGCGGCTCGGCGATCACCGCGGCGCCCTCACGCTCGACTGGTACGCCGGCACCGAGAAGTCGCAGCAGAAGCTCATCGGCCTCGTGCCGGCGATCGATCGCGCGCGCACCCTCCTCGCCTGGGCGGACCGCGCGAAGAAGCGCCGCGACACGCAGGCGCAGGCCCTCTACGCCCGCGCCGCCGACGAGTACGAGGCGGCGGGGCTCGTCGCCCAGGCGGCCATCGCGCGCGAGCGCGGCGAGGATTTCCAGCGCGCGCGCCCGCTGTGGTCGCGCCTCGCGCAGGTCCTCTCCGCGTCGGGCGGCGACCTCTACGCGGCGGGCCTCGCGCGCTTCAACCTCGCGCGGACCGCGACGCGCACGGGCGACCCGGGCGCCGCGCGCGAGGCCGTCGTCGCCTCCGTGCACCTGCTCGAGGAGGCGGCCGACCGCTACGAGACCATCGGCCAGCGCGAGCGCGCGTTCGATTGCTATCAAGTCCTGATCGAGATCGGCAACGAGAGCCGCGAGTTCGAGCACGTCCTCGAGGGGTACGTGAACGTCATCCGGATCCTGCGCGAGGACCACCTCCGCTACTACGCGCTGCAATCGTACGAGGAGGCGGTCGGCGCCGCCGAGAAGCAGGGAGAGACCTCGGCCGCGGCGACGCTGGCGCGCGAGTGGGCCGTCTACGCGCGCAAAGAGGGCCTCGGCGCCGTCGCGAGCTACGCGACGCTCTCGCAGGCGCGCCTCTGGCAAGAGGTCGCCGGCGCGTCCCAAAAGCGACAGGCCCCGCCCGAGATCGCCGAGAACGCCCTGCTCGCGGCCGTCATCGCCTATGGCGAAGCAGGCCAGTACCGCGGGGTTGGCCGCGTGTATGGCGCGCTCGCCGAGCTCCCGCTCGAGGAGGCGCGGCAAAAGCACTATGGACGCGCGCGCGGCCGCTACGACGGCGCGAGCGACCTCGCGATCGACGCGGCGCCGTTGCCTGCACACCTGCGCCACGAGGTCGGCTTCCCGCAGGTGTGGCACGTCGATCTCGTGGAGTGGGAGCAGCGCGGGAGCGCCGCCGAGGCGTGCGGCGACGTCGTGCTCGATCCCGATCTGTGGACCGAGACCACGCGCCGAAGGGCCATGCTCGCGCGCCTCACCGCCCTCGCCGTCGAGCACGTGGGCGACGGCGGCGAAGCGCGACCCGCCAACGCGACGCAGCTCTGGGTCCAGCTCGCGAAGCAGCTCGCGCTGGTGGAGCTCTACACGATCCTCTCACCGCTCGAGTCGATGTTCCACCGGCCCGAGCGCGAGGTGCGGACTGCCGTGCTCGAGGCGCTCTCCGGCTTTCTCTACAAGCGCACGTTCATCACCCTGCGCGAGGCCCTCCGCGACCCCGACCCGGCCATCGTGCACACGGGGGCGAAGGCGCTCGAGGAGCTCCGGTTCGCGCACGCGTTCGACCCGCTCGCGCGCATCTATCGAGAGGCCGAGAGCGCCCTCGTGCGGACGAGCGCCGTGCGCGCCCTCGCGAAGATCGATACGCTCGAGGCCGCCGAGATGCTCATGAGCGTCCTGCAGCACGACGGCGCCGAGGAGCGCGCCGCCGCCGTCGAGGCGCTGAAGCGCGTGCGCGGCGTGAAGTTCCTCGAGCTCGCGCGCGAGCAGCTGAAGCACCTCACCGCGTCGGGGCAAGCCGCCGTGCGGGAGATCCTGCAGGTGCGCGGAGCGGGCCTCCCGGGGTAGTGCGACGCGCCGACCCGATGTCACAGGGCGGCGATCTCGACCTCGCCCGGGACGTGAGGTGCGCGTACGCTGACATCCATGAATCTTACGAAGCGTCGCCAACCACGCTGTGTGCGCGCGCTCGTCTCGGCGGTCGCGCCGCTCGCGATCGGCCTCTCTGCCCTCCACGGGTGCGGCGACGGGGGCGCGGCAGAAGGCGGGGAGTCGAACGGCGCGGGTGCCGGCGGCGCGTCCGCCTGTGCGGGGCCCGTGCCCGTCGGCCCGCGCGCGGCGCAGGTCCCCTTGCCGGTAGGCCTCTTCAGCGACGGCGCGGCCGCGTGGATCGTCGGCGGGACGGTCGGCGACGGCCGCCTGTCGCTGCAGCGGGGACCGGCCGGGCCCGTCGTGGGCTCCGTGATGGCGCCCGAGATGAGCGCGCTCTCGGGAGCGCCGCTCGCTGCAGGCGGCGTCGTGGCCTGTTGGACGTGGAACTACGACGACACGAACTGCGCTGCGTTCAGCGAGGAGCTCGCGCTACCCTCACGTGGGATGAACGCGCGCCTGCCGTGAAGCTCTGCGACGCGTCCGACGGCATCTGCAGGGCGCCCTTTTCGGGCGCGATGAACATCGACGCGGCGACGACGACGCGCCTGGCGGGGTCCTTCACGTTCGACTTCGGTACCGAGACGATCGCAGGCACGTTCGAGGCTTCGCCGTGCGACCCGTCGACCGATTCGTGCCCCTGAGGAGCAGAGTCAGATAATCCCTCGCTCGAGCCCCTTCAGGACGGCGCGCGTCCGGTCGCGGACGCCGAGCTTCGAGAAGATGTTCGACGCGTGGTTCTTGATGGTCCCCTCGGCGGCGCCCAGCGCGTCGGCGATCTCCTTGTTGCTGGCGCCGGCGGCCATGAGGCGCAGCACCTCGCGCTCGCGCCTCGTGAGGGGCTCGGGCAGCGCCGCGGCCTCGAACGCGGGCGCGATTCGATCGATGCCGCGGAGGACGCGCTCGGTGACCGCGGGGCTCCAGATCGTGCCGCCAGAGGCGACGGTGCGTATCGCGCTCGTGAGCTGCTCGAGCGACACGTCCTTCAACAGAAAGCCGCGCGCGCCGAGCTTGATGCCTGCGAGCGCAACCGCGTCGTCGTCGAACGTCGTCAGCAGGATCGCGGGCGGCGCGCCGCTTACGCCGCGCAGCTCATCGAGGACGTCGAGTCCGCCCTTCTTCGGCATGCGCACGTCGAGGAGCAGCACGTCGGCCTTCGCGGAGCGCACCGCGCGGAGGGCCTCCTCGCCGTCGCTCGCCTCGGCGACGACCCGGAAGTCGCGCGAGAGCTCCAGCAGGCTTCGGATCCCGGATCGCACGAGCGTCTGATCGTCGGCGACGATGACGTCGATCACGACGGCGCCACCTGCGCGGGCACGAGCGCGCGCAGCACGAGGCCGCTGCCGGTAGGCCGGTCGATCTCGAAGCTGCCGCCGAGCTCCTCGAAGCGCTCGCGCAGGCCGCGCAGGCCGTTTCCCTCGCGGATCTGCCCGGCGCCCTTGCCGTCGTCGCGCGCGGTGACGCGCACGGCGTCGCCCTCCCGCGCGACCTCGACGACGAGCGTCTCGGCGCCTGCGTGTCGCGCGGCGTTCGTGACGGCCTCCTGGACGAAGCGGACGATCGCGTGCGTCAGCGCCGCGTCGACCTCGTGCGCGGCGGGATCGACGCGAAGCGTGATCTTCGGCCGCGGCACCGCGAGCGCGATGTGCGACAGCACCGCCTCGAGATCGATCGGCGTCTCTTCGCGCATGGCGCTCACGACGCCGCGCACCTCCTCGAGCAGCGACCTCGAGAGCTCGCTCGACGTCTCGATCGCGCCCTGCCGCTGCTCGCCCTCGCTGTTCTTCGCGAGCTCGAGCTGCAGCCGCAGCGCCGTCAGGCGGTGGCCCATCGTGTCGTGCAGATCGCGCGCGATGCGGCGCCGCTCCGTCGCGCGCGTCGCTCCCGCGAACACCTCGCGCGTGGCGAGGAGCTCGGCGTTCGCGAGGGCGAGCTCGGCGCGGGCCTTCGCCTCGCGCTCCGCGAGCACGGCGGCGCCCATCGCGAAGAGCTGGAACGCGAGGTAGCCGCCGCTCGCCGCGAGCGCCTGCGCCGCCCCGGCGCGCGAGGCGTGGATCGCAGCGAGGGCCGATGTCTGGACGGCGATGA
>DASYCF010000063.1:0-3125 GCA_036500365.1 Byssovorax sp. | reverse complement strand
CGATGGAGCGCCGCGTCGCCGTCGGTGACGAGGCGATCGGCGGCGCGTCTCCGCCCGCGCTCATCTTCGGCCCGTGCAGCGTCGAGTCGGCCGCGCACGTCGAGCGCATCGCCGAGCGCCTCGCCGAGCGCGGCGTGCGCTTCCTCCGCGGCGGCGCGTTCAAGCCGCGCACGAACCCGTACGCTTTCCAGGGCCACGGCCGCGCCGCGCTCGAGTGGCTGCGCCACGCGGCCGATCGCGCGGGGATGAAGGTCGTCACGGAGGCGCTCTCCGAGTCCGACGTCCCCGCGGTCGCCGAGCTCGCCGACGTCGTGCAGGTCGGCTCGCGCAACATGCAGAACTACGCGCTGCTCAAGGTGGTCGGCCGCGCGCGCCGCCCCGTGCTGCTCAAGCGCGCCATGGCCGGCACCGTCGAGGAGTGGCTCTCGTCGGCCGAGTACCTGCTCGCGCACGGCGCGCCCGGCGTCGTCTTCTGCGAGCGCGGCGTCCGCGGCTTCGACGGCTCGACGCGGAACCTGCTCGACCTCGGCGTCGTCGCGCTGTTCGCGCACGTCCTCAAGCTGCCGATCGTCGTCGATCCGTCGCACGGCACCGGGCGGCGCGATCTCGTGCTGCCGCTCGCCCGCGCCGCGCTCGCAGCGGGCGCGTCTGGGCTCATGATCGAGACGCACGACGATCCGGGCCGCGCGCTCAGCGACGGGCCGCAGGCGATCCCGCTCGACGAGCTCGCCGCCGCCGCGCCGGGCCTCGCGAAGGGAGGCGCCGCGTGAGCGCGCCCTCCAGCCGCATCTCGGGCCTCTACAAGCTCGATCCGCGCGCGCGCCGCGACGCCCTCTCCGCGCTCGGGCTCCTCGACGACGCGGCGATCGCTCAGCTCGCGAAGGGCGGGCTCGCGATCGACGTCGCCGACGCGATGAGCGAGAACGTCGTGAGCACGCACGCGCTGCCGCTCGGCGTCGCGCTGAACTTCCTCGTCGACGGGCGCGACGTCTTCGTCCCGATGGCGACCGAGGAGCCGTCCGTCGTGGCCGCCGCCTCGAACGCCGCGCGGATGACGCGCGACAGCGGCGGCTTCTTCGGCGACGCCGACGCGCCGATCATGACGGCGCAGGTGCAGCTCGACGACGTGCCCGACGTCGACGCAGCGCGCGCGCGCATCGAAGCGGCACGCGCCGCGCTGCTCGCCCTCGGCGACGAGTCGATCCCGCGGATGACCGAGCGCGGCCTCGGCTGCCGCGACCTCGAGGTGCGCGTGCTCGACGCGGAGCTCGGGGTGATCGTCGTGCACGTGTACGTCGACGTCGGCGACGCGATGGGGGCGAACGTCGTCGACACGGTCGCCGAGGCGATCGCGCCGCACGTGCACGCGCTCGCCGGCGGCGCGATGGGGCTGCGCATCCTTTCGAACCTGCCCGGACGGCGCCTCGTCCGCGTGCGCGCGACCGTCCTCGACGCGGCGCTCGGCGGCGAGGCGGTGGCGCTCGGCGTCGCCCGCGCGAGCCGCTTCGCTGAGCTCGATCCATACCGCGCCGTCACGCACAACAAGGGCTTCATGAACGGCGTCGACGCCGCGGCGCTCGCGCTCGGTCAGGACTTTCGCGCGATCGAGGCCGGCGCGCACGCGTTCGCGGCGATCACCGGGCGCTACCGGCCCCTCTCGACCTGGCGGAAGATCGAAGGCGGCCTCGAGGGATCGGCCGAGCTCCCCCTCGCGGTCGGCACGGTCGGCGGCGCGACGCAGGTGCACGCCGGCGTCCGCGCGGCGCTCGCCCTCACGCGCGCCCGGTCGTCGCGCGATCTCGCGATCCTGCTCGCCTCGGCGGGGCTCGCGTCGAACCTCGCGGCGCTGCGCGCGCTCGCGGCCGAGGGCATCCAGCGCGGTCACATGCGCCTGCACGAGCGCAAGCTCGCGTGCGTCGCAGCGGCGGCAGAGGCCGCAGAGACGGTAGGTGCGTCGTGAGCAGCGCCGACACCGAGCGCCTCGGCAGCGGGGCGATGTTCGACGCGATCGCCGCGCGGTACGACGCCGTGAACCGCGTCATCTCGCTCGGCCTCGATCAAGGCTGGCGTCGACGCGCCGTCGCGGCGCTCGCGCTCCCCGCGTCGGGCCGCGCGCTCGACCTCGCGACCGGCACCGGCGATCTCGCGATCGCGATCCAGCGCGCGCACCCCGGCGCGCAGGTCGTCGGCGTCGATCCGAGCGAGCAGATGCTCGCCGTCGGCCGCGAGAAGATCGCGAGCGCGGGCCTGCCGATCGAGCTCCGCGTAGGCGACGCGCAGTCGCTCGACTTCGCCGACGACGCGTTCGATGGCGTGACGATCGCGTTCGGCATCCGCAACGTCGAGGATCGCCCGCGCGCGCTCCGCGAGATGGCGCGCGTCACGCGGCGAGGCGGCCGCGTCGTCGTGCTCGAGCTCAGCGAGCCGCGCCAGCGCCTGCTGGGCCGCCTCACGCGCTTCTACGTGCACGAGGTCGTGCCGCGCGTCGGCGGCGCGCTCTCCGGCGCTCGCGAGTACGCGTACCTCCAGCGCTCGATCGCGGCGTTCCCTCCGGCCGCGGAGTTCTCCGAGATCATGCGCGGCGCGGGGCTCGACGTGCTCGAGGCGGCGCCGCTCACGTTCGGCGTCGCGACGCTCTTCGTTGCGACGCCGTCGAAGGGAGCGCGGGCATGAGCGCGTCGGCCCGCGATCTCGCGGACGTGATCGCGCGCGCGCGTGAGGTCGCCGCCGCGTCGACGAGCGGCGTCGTCGTCGCGACGGTCGCCTGCGAGCCGCCGCGCTCCCTCGAGCGGCTCGTCGAGCCAGCCGGTGACGCCGGGAGCGCGTTCGCGTGGCACCCGCCGGCGGCGGTGCGCGTCTCGGGGCACGGCGAGGCCGCGCGCATCGACGCCGCGGGTCCGCACCGCTTCGCCGAGGTGCGCGCGCGCGCCGAGGACCTGTTCGCGCGCGTCGTCGAGGTGCGAGGGGAACGCTGCGACGACGCGCCCGCGCCGAGGCTGTTCGGCGGGGCGGCGTTCCGCGCCGAGGCGTCGCGCGCCGTGCCGTGGACCGACTTCGCCGACGCGAGCTTCGCGTTGCCGCGCGCGCGCGTCGCCGTGGACGGCGGGCGGGCCTGGGTGTCGATC
>DASYCF010000062.1:0-1597 GCA_036500365.1 Byssovorax sp. | reverse complement strand
ACGGGGCGAGGAGCTCGGGCGGGATGCCGTCGTCCTCGCTGCCGAAGAGGAACACGAGGTCCTTCGGCATCTCGGCCTCCCACAGCGTCGTCGTCGCGTGGTCGCGCTCGACGCCGACGAGCGGGCGGCCGCGCACCGCCTCGAGGAACGCGGCCTCGTCGGCGCACTCGACCACGTGCTCGTACTTGCGCATGCCCATTGCCGCGCGCTCGTAATAGGGCTCGGTGCCGACGAGGAAGATCTCCTTCACGAGGAACGAGTGGGCGACGCGGATGATCGCGCCGACGTTGAACGGGTTCTTCGCGCGGCACACGGCGACCGACATGCCGCAGCGGAGCTCGTCGAGCTCGTCGCGGATGGCCTCGGTCGGCAGGTTGAACGGCGGGACGCGCACGGCGGCTAGTCCACCGCGCCGTGCGGGTCGAAGCGCGGGTAGCGCCTCGTCGGGCTCCACGGGCGCCCGTCGCGCGTCGCGGCCGGCGCGTGCGCGGACACGCCGCGCACCCAGCGGAGGCCCACGGGCGGGCCGGGATCGACGCGTCGCCGATCGGTGACGGCAGAGCGCCGCGCGTCGACCTCGGGGTACACGGCCGCGCACGCCGCAGAGAGCGCGGCGAGGGCGAGCACGGACGCGAGGCGCGCGAAAGACATCGTGCGATCCGCCGCACCGGATAGCAGATTTTCGCGTGGCGCGAGAGGCGGAGCCGGCCTCGCCGTGGTAATCGGCGCGCACCATGGCGTCCGACATCGCTGCCCCGTCTCCCGCGTCTCTGGCCGCGCCGCCGCGCGCCACCACGGTGTCCCTCGGCGCGCACGTCGGCGCCGAGGTCGCGCTCCGCGGCTGGCTCTACAACAAGCGCTCGAGCGGCAAGCTCCACTTCCTCGAGGTGCGCGACGGCTTCGGCCTCGTCCAGTGCGTGATGGCGAAGGCCGAGGTCGGCGACGACGCGTTCGCCGCGGCCGACAAGGCGACGCAGGAGAGCAGCGTCGAGGTGCAGGGCCTCGTGCGCGAGCACCCGAAGAAGAAGGGCGTCTACGAGATCAACGTCACGCGCTTCACGATCGCGGCGAAGACGACGGCCGAGTACCCCATCACGCCGAAGGAGCACGGGACCGACTTCTTGATGGACCACAGGCACCTGTGGCTCCGATCGAAGCGCCAGCACGCGCTCCTCCGCATCCGTCACACGATCATCCAGGCGGTGCGCGACTACTTCGACGACCTCGACTTCACGCTCGTCGACGCGCCGATCTTCACGCCGAACGCGTGCGAGGGGACGAGCACGCTCTTCGAGACCGACTACCACGGCGAGAAGGCGTACCTCACGCAGTCGGGCCAGCTCTACATGGAGGCCGCCGCCGCCGCCGTCGGCAAGGCGTACTGCTTCGGGCCGACGTTCCGCGCCGAGAAGTCGAAGACGCGCCGCCACCTCGCCGAGTTCTGGATGGTCGAGCCCGAGGTCGCGTTCATGGACCTCGACGGCGACATGGACCTCGCCGAGGGCCTCATCTGCTCGATCGTCGAGCGCGTCCTCGACAAGCGCCGCCCCGAGCTCGCGACCCTCGAGCGCGACCTCACCAAACTCGAGGCGATCAA
>DASYCF010000061.1:0-3154 GCA_036500365.1 Byssovorax sp. | reverse complement strand
GAGGCTGATCTGGCGCGTCAGCTCGAAGTTGCCGGGGCAGAAGCAGACCGTATCGCCCGCGTGCGCCTCTTCGAGGGCCGTCTGGATCGACGTGTAGTCGTCGCTCGACGGCGCGACCGCGACGGTGCAGCCGTCGATCTTCGGCGCGGTCGGGCACGCGATCGCGCTCGACGCTCCGCCGCCTGCGCCGCCGGTGCCGGCTGCGCCCCCGCCGCCTTCGTTCGCGGTCTGGAGGACGTTCTCGTCGTCGGACGAGCAGCTGACGCCGGCGGTGAGCGCGGCGGCGGCCGCGGCGACGACGACGGCTCGGAGCCACGGGCGGCCCGAAAGGAGGAGTGCACGCATCGGTCTTCTTGCCTCGGCGGCATCCTCCGCGGCGCGCGCCGCCGACGCAAGCTCCGACGCGACGGGTGCGCGGCTCGCCGTCCGTCGCGTACCATCGCGCGATGGCCGACGACGAGGCGAAGGGCGACGGCGCGCCGCGGACGACGCCCGGAGAGAGCGCGCGCCCGCCGCCGTCCGTGGTCGCGCCGGCCTCGATCCTCGGCTCGCGCACGACCCCGACGGCGTTCCGCCTCGTCGTCGCGACGCTCGTCGTCGTCGTGGGCGCGTTCGTCTACGTCGGGCTGAGGCCGCGCCCCGAGGAGCTCACGCAGCGGCCCGAGAAATCGCGCGCCGCCGCGTCGGCCAGCGCGTCGGCGAGCGCCGCGCCGGCCCCGCGCCCGTGACCCACGTCGCGCGTTTGCTCCGTGCAACGCCCGGCTGCGTCTGATAGCCTGCGCGCCCTTCCGCCGCCTGGGCGGACGCTTTTCGGGGAGCAAGCATGGCGACCAACGGAACTCAGCAGGGCGTGTCGGGGCTTCAGATCTCGGGAGGCGCCGCGATCGTCGCGCCCGTGAGCGCGTTCCCCAACGGCGTGCCCGGCAACGCGATCATCTTCCTGCCGCTGTCGAAGCCGACGGACGAGCTGAAGGAGTTCCTCGAGGTCGGGCCGACGGCCGTGACCGTCGACCAGATGTGGAAGCTCCTCGGCTTCAACGGCCCGGCCGTGCAGGTGCAAGACGATCAGGGTCGACCGATCGCGATCGGCCTCGAGGATCTCCTCACCGGCCTCGAGAAGCACTGGACCGACTCGCCCGACGACCTGAACCGCGCGCGCATCTACGCGCAGGAGCTCCTGAAGCACCAGCGCCTCGCGAAGGCCGAGCAGGTCCTCTCGAAGCTCGTCGCGAAGGGCGGCACCGCCGACGACTGGCTCGCGCTCGGCATCAGCCAGCTCTCGCAAGACAAGCTCGACAAGGCCGAGGGCACGCTCAAGGGCGCGCAGAACCTCATGAAGGACAACCCCTATCCTTCGCTCCACCTCGCCAAGCTCTTCGCGCAGAAGAAGGAGCCCGAGAAGGAGAAGGAGTTCGTCGAGAAGGCGCTCGCCATCGACCCGGGGTGCATCGACGCGTGGGCCTACCTCTACCAGCACACGAAGGCCGAGAGCGACGAGGCGAAGGCGCAGGAGCTGCTCGAGGCGCGCGGCCGCGAGAAGAAGAACGCGGCGCCGTTCATCGCGCTCCAGGGCTTCTACGCGAACAGCGACGACACGCGCGACAAGGCGATCGAGCTCGCGAAGAAGGCGGTCGAGGTCGCGCCCGACGAGCCGCTCGCGCTCCTCTGCCTCTCGGCGCTGTACGGCCAGAAGGGCGATCTCGAGGCCGTGATTCGCCTCCTCCAGCCGCACGAGGCGAAGATGGCGCGCGACGTGCGCCTCGCGAACAACTACTTCGAGGCTCTCTTCGGCGCGCGCCAGATCGAGAAGGTCACGAAGCTCCTCAACGCGCTCATGGGCTCGCAGAACCGCGAGGTGAAGCAGTACGCCGCCGAGCGCACCAAGATCGTCGGCCAGTACCTGCAGCAGCAGCAACAGCAGCTCGCGCAGGCGACGCAGCGCAAGACGTGACGCTCTTCGACGGGGCCGCGAGCGGCCCCAACTTGGTCGAGGATGTGCTCGGTGGGCTCGAGGCGAGTGTGGTCAATCCACCCACATATTCCCTCACGCCTCGGCCGACGTGTGTTAGGCTCTGGCCCGGGCAAAAACGCGTCCGATCCTGACCGCGCCTTCGGGTGACGAGCGGCGATCGACGACATTGGGGGACGTGCGGCGGGAGCCGCGCGCCGCGAGGGCCGAGGCAGCGCTTTGCAAGCCGGTGACTTGATCTCAGGCAAATACCGGCTCTACCGGCAGCTCGGCGCTGGCGGCATGGGGTCGGTGTGGGCCGCGCGGAACGAGCTCACCGACCGTGATTTCGCGGTCAAATTCCTCCTGCCCGATCTCGCGCACAACAAGGAGGCGCTGCACCGCTTCTTCCTCGAGGCGCGCGCCTGCGGGCAGATCAAGCACCCGGCCATCGTCGACGTGTACGACATGGGCCAGGCCGAGGACGGCTCGCCCTACCTCGTCATGGAGATGCTCGAGGGCGAGGGCTTCGACCAGCGCCTCCAGCGGTCGGGCATCGTGCGCGCGGGCGACGCGTGCGCCTGGATCGCGTTCGTCGCGCGCGGCCTCGAAGAGGCGCACATGCGCGGCCTCATCCACCGCGATCTCAAGCCGGGGAACATCTTCTTCGCGATCGACTCGCGCGGCGACATCGTGCCGAAGCTGCTCGATTTCGGCGTGTCGAAGGCGACGGGCATCCGCGAGGGCGACAACTTCGTCAAGACGACGACCGGCGCCGTGCTCGGCTCGCCCGCGTACATGAGCCCCGAGCAGGCGCGCGGCGAGGGCGACGTCGACGGCCGCAGCGACGTGTGGTCGCTCGGCGTGATCCTGTACGAGTCGCTCACCGGCGATTTGCCGTTCGACGCGCCCAACTACAACGCGCTGATGCTCTCGATCATCACGAAGGAGCACCGCAAGGTGTGCGAGGTCGCGCCGCACGTGCCGATCGCGCTGAGCGAGCTCGTCGATCAGGCGCTCTCGAAGGAGCGGGAGAAGCGCATCGGCACCGCCTCCGAGCTCGCGGACCGCCTCGAGGCGCTGGCCGAGACGCTCAACGCGCGCATCCCGCTGAAGACGAGCCTCATCTCGGGCGTGACCAACGCGCCGCAGCCGTCGGCGCTCACGGCAGCGCAGCTCGCGCCGCGTCAGTTCTCGACGACCGAG
>DASYCF010000060.1:0-1839 GCA_036500365.1 Byssovorax sp. | reverse complement strand
TCGCGAGCGGCTCGCCGTCGCCGGCGATCGTGCAACCTTTCGGTTGCTCGTCCGCGACCAAGACGGGCGCCCTCGACGCCGTGGCCGCCACGGGCGCGGCCCCGATCTCGGCGGCGAGCGGCGGAGGCGCGCCGCCGCACGCGGCGACGCACGAGCCCACGCAGAGAGCGATGCCGAGCCGGCGCACGCGCGCAGTGTACGCCGCCGCCGCGCCCCGGCGCTGCTCGTCGAGCGCGGGCTGGCGTTCGGTCAAGGTGTCACGGTCACGGGCGGGGACGTCGTCGTGCGCTCGACCGACGCGACGGTCGCCCCGGCGCTCGCTCGAGATCAGCGCGGACGAGGCGACCGGCGAGCCGGGGTGCTCGACAAGCGCGCGCTCTTCTACGTGCAGGACTTCGTCGGCTTCCCCGTGGGCTCGGGGGTGCCGGCGGGGTCGCGTGCGACAACGGCACCGTCGTCGCTGAGCACGCGCGCCGATCCGAGGGCCCGGGGGGTGATGACTCCGGGCCCTTCCTTTTCGTCGCCGACACGATCGTCCCCAACCAGGGGACGCCGGCCAACTACATCAGCCCGCCGGCCTGCTCAGAAATTCGCGCTCCTGAACGCCCGCCAACATCGTCGAACCTGAGACGGCGGACCTGAGCATGACAGAGCGATCCCCATCGCCTCGCGGCGCCGTCGCCCAAGAACAGCGCGGAGGTCGGCCGAAAGTTGTAACCGTCCGAAGATCGGCGCCACGCGCGCGGCTTTGACGCGCGAGGAGGATGTTGGGTCGAAGGACGCCAGCGACGGCGAGGGAGATCGACGACGTGACGAGCCCGGTGCGAGTGGAGGCGCGTGGCGTCCCCGACCGCGTCGCCGAGGCGGCCGCATCACCTGCCCGGGCGTCGAGCCAGGCTTCCGGCGCCGGTCTTCAGACGGTGACCTTGCACCGGCCCCCAGCCCCGCCGAAGCTCCGCGCCCGCAGCAACCACCAAGGAACGTCATGCTCACGCTCGAGGGTGTCACCCACGTCTACGGCAACGGAACGCGCGCGCTCGACGACGCGACGCTCTCGATCTCGACGGGCATGTTCGGCCTGCTCGGCCCGAACGGCGCCGGCAAGTCGACGCTCATGCGCTGCATCGCCACGCTGCAGACGCCGTCGCAGGGCTCGATCCGCTTCGGCGACGTCGACGTCCTGCGCGAGCCCGAGAAGCTCCGCGCCACGCTCGGCTACCTGCCTCAGGACTTCGGCGTCTACCCGCGCGTCTCGGCGTACGAGCTCCTCGATCACCTCGCCGTGCTGAAGGGCCTCACCGCGCGCGGCGAGCGCAAGCAGACGGTCGAGGCGCTGCTTCAACAGGTCAACCTCTGGGACGTGCGCAAGAAGGCCGTCGCCGGCTACTCGGGCGGCATGCGGCAGCGCTTCGGCATCGCGCAGGCGCTCATCGGCAACCCGAAGCTCATCATCGTCGACGAGCCGACGGCCGGCCTCGATCCCGAGGAGCGGAACCGCTTCAACAACCTGCTCGCGGAGATCGGCGAGCAGGTCGTCGTCATCCTCTCGACGCACATCGTCGACGACGTGACCGACCTCTGCGAGCGCATGGCGATCATCGTCGGCGGGCGCATCGTGAAGGTCGGCGCGCCGCACGAGCTCGTCGCCGCGCTGAAGGGCCGCATCTGGCGCGCCTTCGTCGACAAGGCCGATCTCGAGGCCACGCGCGCGAAGCTCGAGGTCATCTCGACGCGCCTCCGCGGCGGCCGCACCGAGATCCACGTCGTGGCGGACGAGGCGCCCGCGGCGTCGTTCGAGCCCGCGCCGGCCACGCTCGAGGATCTCTACTTCGCCACCCT